>DASZHU010000071.1:0-4293 GCA_035937605.1 Acidimicrobiales bacterium
GTCGAGGCCACGTTCGCGTGCTTCAAGCTGCGGGCCGTTCCGATCAACGTCAACTACCGCTACGTGGCTGGTGAGCTCGCGCCGCTGTTCGACAACGCCGATCTCGTCGGGATCGTGTGCGACGAGCGCACCGAGGGCGCCGTGCGCGCCGCGGCGAACGATCGCTGGGTGGTTCGAACCGGCGCGGAGTACGAGGCGCTCGTGACCGAGGGCTCGGCGGCGCGTGCGTTCGCCGAACGATCGGGCGACGACCACTACGTGCTCTACACCGGTGGCACCACGGGTATGCCGCGAGGTGTCGTCTGGCGGCACGAGGACATGTTCTTCAGTGCCCTCGGCTCGGGGAACCCGGGTGGGCCGCCGATCACGCGGCCCGAGGAGATCGGTGCGCACGCCCGAATCAACCGCAAGCAGCGCCTGACGCCGTATCTCGCGGCCGACGACCCCGGTCCCGACGAGTTCGTCGCGTTGTCGCTCGGTCCGTTGGTACACGCGAGTGGGCAATGGATGGGATTCGGCACCTTGCTCGGAGGCGGTCGGGTCGTGCTCTACGACGACGTCCATCTCGATCTCGAGAAGGTGCTCGACCTCGTCGAGCGCGAACGGGTCGTGATGTTGAGCCTCGTCGGCGACACGGGGGCGCGGCCGTTGGTCGAGGCCCTCGAAGCTCACGCCGGCCGCTGGGACACCTCATCGGTGCGGCTGCTCGGATCCGGCGGCTCGATCCTCACTGCCGACATGCGCGACCGACTGTTTGCCGCGTTGCCGAGTGTGCTCGCGATCAACGAGGCGGTCGGTTCATCGGAGGCGCCCGTGCAGGCGCTGGCGACCGCAGTGCGGGGGCAACCAACCATCCAGTCGCTGGCCTTCACCGCGCGCGCGGGAATCACGGTCGTGCTCGACGACGACCTGCGTCCGGTGACACCCGGCTCGGGGGTGGAGGGCTGGCTCGCCGCCGGTGGTCGCGTGCCGATCGGCTACCACAACGATCCGGAGAAGAGCGCGCGCACCTTCGTCACCGTCGACGGCGCCCGCTACTCGATCCCGGGCGACCGCGCCCTCGTCGAGGCCGACGGCACGATCCGGTTGCTCGGACGCGGCGCGCTGTGCATCAACACGGGTGGCGAGAAGGTGTACCCCGAGGAGGTCGAGGCGGTGCTGAAGGCGCATCCCGCCATCACGGATGCCGCGGTGGTGGGAATTCCCGACGAACGGTGGGGCCACCGCGTCGCGGCCGTCGTGTCGTTCTCCGGCGACGCGCTCGACCTCGAGGCCGTGCAGGCGCACTGCCGCTCCGCCCTCGCGGGCTACAAGGTCCCGCGCACGCTCGCGGTGGTCGACCACGTCGAACGGTCCCCCGCCGGCAAGGCCGACTACCGGTGGGCCGCGGCGGTCGCCTCCCGTTAGATCTGGCAGTTGGGGCAGAAGAAAGTCGAGCGCTGGCCCACCCTCTCGCGCGCGATGGGCATTCGGCAACGCCGACACGCCTGGCCCTCGCGGTCGTACGCCTGGTGCAGCAACTGGAACTCGCCCGGCTTGCCGTGGATGTCGACGTACTGCTGATCGGACAACGTCGAGCCCCGATGCTTCACCGCCTCGTGCAACACCTCGACGATCGCGCGATACAGCCGGCGGATCTCCATCGTCGACAACGACTGCGGCACGCGGTCGTGACGCAGGCCGGCCTCCCACAGGATCTCGTCGCTGTAGATGTTGCCGAGCCCCGCGAGAAACGACTGGTCCATCAGCAACGGCTTCAGCTTCGTGGTGCGGCTCAACAGCTGCTCTCGGAACTTGACCCACGACTGCGGTTCGTCGACAGGGTCCATGCCGAGATCGGCGAGCTCGCTCACTTGCTTCGTCAGCTCGTCGGGCGCGGTGATGAACAGCTCGCCGAAGGTCCTCGGGTCGACGTAGCGCAGTTGTCCGCCCTGGGTGAAGCTGATCACCACGTGCGTGTGCTTCGCGACCGCGTCCTTCGCCTGCGCCCGCAACAGCTGCCCGCTCATGCCCAGATGCACGATCAGCAGCTCGCCCGTGTCGAGCTTCAGCACCAGGTACTTCCCCCGCCGCTCGACGCCGTTGATCTTGGCGCCCTCGAGCTTCGAGATGAACACCTTCTTCGTCTGCCGACGGATCGTGCGCGTGCCGGACACCTGCACGGTCTTCACTCGCTTGCCGACGACCTCACGCTCGAGTCCTCGCCGGATCGTCTCCACCTCGGGGAGCTCAGGCAATGTCCATCGCCTCCGACGCGTCGATGCCGTCGAGGTCGGCGCGCAGGTCTTCCCACGCGGCCCGCGCCGCGGCGGCCTCCGCCTGCTTCTTCGAGCGGCCCTCGCCCGAGCCGCGCACCGCGCCGTCGATGCGGACCTCGGCGAAGAAGCGCTTCGCGTGATCCGGGCCCTCGTCGCGGATCGAGTAGCGAGGAAGCTCGGTGAAGTGTCGGGCGACGAGCTCTTGCAGGCGCGTCTTGTAGTCCTGCCCGCCGGGCCCCTCGCTCGCGCTCATGATGCGGTCGCCGAGCAGCGTCATGACGAGCCGCCGCGCCGACTCCCACCCACCGGTCAGGTAGACGGATCCGATCACGGCTTCGAGCGCGTCGGCGAGGATCGACGGCTTCTCACGCCCCCCCGAGCCGGCTTCGCCCTTCCCGAGCAGCAGCGCCTCGCCGAGCTCGAGGTCGGCCGCGACCTCTGCGAGCGCGGCCGCGCTGACCACTGCGGCCCGCACCTTGGCGAGCTCGCCCTCGGGCAGATCCGGGAAGGCGCGGTAGATGTAGTCGGTCACGATGAGCCCGAGGACGGCGTCACCCAGGAACTCGAGTCGCTCGTTCGACTCGTGGCCCGGGTGCTCGGCGCACCAGGATCGGTGCGCCAGCGCGATCGCGAGGTCCGATTCGTCTGCAAACGGCCGCCCGAGCCGTTCGTTCAGCGCCGTGAGCCCGATGGCGGGGAGCTTGTCCGCGTCTAGCTCGGGTCCAACCGGCCGACGACGTAGTCGACGGCATCCCGCACGGTCTTCAGATCCGCCAGATCCTCGTCGTCGATGTGAAAGCCCACGGTGCGCTCCCCGAGCTCCTCTTCGAGCGCCTCGACGAGCTCGATGAGGGCGAGCGAGTCGGCGTCGAGGTCGTCGACGAACGAGTCACCCTCCTTGATCGCCGACGGCTCGATCTCCAAGATGTCCGCCAAACGGTCGCGGATGAGCTCGAACACCGCGTTGCGGTCGAACGGTCCCTGCTCCACGTGGGTCTCGGCGGGCACCCTGTCTCTCCTGGTCGGCGGGCGGATTGGCCGCGGAGTGTACCCATCCGTCTCGCTTGTGCGCTTGTGAAGAGCAGGGGAACCGGCCCTCAAGCAGCGCCGACGGCCGCCCGCAGGAGGCCAACCACGTCGTGTTGGACCATGTCGGCCGCCACGCGCACCGCGTTCACGATGGCCGTGGCCGACGACGAGCCGTGGCTGATGATGCAGACGCCGTCGACCCCGAGGAGCATCGCACCCCCGTAGGAATCGGGGTCGAGCTGGGCGTACAACGGCAGCAGGCCGGGCATCAGCACGTCGGCCGCGGCCTTGGCCTCGTCGCTTGCCGCGAACACGCCGAACAGCGCGGCGACCAGCGCACGCATACCGCCCTCGAGGGTCTTGAGCGCGACGTTGCCGGTGAAGCCGTCGGTCACGATCACGTCGACGGCGTCCGTCATGATGTCGCGCCCCTCGACATTGCCGACGAACGTCGCGTCGCCCAGCACCGCGGCCCGCAGCAGCTTGTGGGTCTCCTTCACCAGCGGGTTGCCCTTGCCCGCCTCTTCGCCGATCGACAACAGACCGACGTTCGGCCGCGCGATGCCATAGCGCTCGCGTGCGAGCACCGCTCCCATCTGCGCGAACTGCACGAGCCACTCGGCCTGGCACTCCGCGTTCGCGCCGGCGTCGAGGAGCACGGTCGGGGTGCCGCCGGGAACCGGGATCGGCGTGGCGATTGCCGGTCGCTTCACGCCCTTGATGCGGCCCATGCGCAACAGCGCGGACGCCATCGTTGCGCCGGTGTTGCCCGCCGAGATCATCGCTGAGGCCTTGCCGTCGCGCACCGCTTCCGCGGCGCGGACGAGCGAGGAGTCCTTCATCGTGCGCACGCTCGAAGCGGGGTCCGCGGCCATGCCGATCACCTCGGAGGCCGGGATCACCACGAGGCCGTGCTCCGACCCGAGCTCGTCCGGACGCCCGACGAGCACCACCGGAACGCCGACCTCCGCCGCCGCGCGCGTCGCACCCTCGATAATCTCGCCGG
>DASZHU010000072.1:0-4102 GCA_035937605.1 Acidimicrobiales bacterium
GCACCGGCCGCCGGTGCTGATCCTCGACGAGCCCACGACGGGCCTCGACCCTCGTGGCCGGCTCGACCTGTGGGAGGTCATCTCAGAGCTCGTGGGTGACGGCGCAACGTTGCTCCTCACCACGCAGTACCTCGAGGAGGCCGATCGGCTCGCCGATCGGATCGCCGTCGTCGACCACGGTCATGTCATCGCCGAAGGCACCGCGTCCGAGCTCAAGGCGCAACTCGGCAGCACGATCATCCACGTCGACCTCGCGAGTGCCGTCGACGCCGACGCGGCGAAGCCGATGCTCGCCGAGATCGGCGCCACCGACCTGAGTGACGACGGTCGTTCGCTCGAGGTGAAGGTCGCCGACAGCGGACCGAGCCTTCTCGCTGCCGTCCGCGCCCTCGACGAGGCGCGCATCGAGCCCCTGAAGGTGACGGTGCGCGAGCCGAGCCTCGACGACGTATTCCTCACGCTCACCGGACGACCAACCGAACCCGATCAGGAAGAGGAGGTCGAAGCCTGATGGCCGCGATCACCGCACCCGTAGCCGTTCCGCTCGTCGAAGAGCGTTCACAACTCGGCTGGGCCGTCGCTGACGCGCTCACCATCGCGTGGCGCAACCTCAAGGCGATGTCGCGCACACCGCAGGTGATCATGTTCAGCACCGTGCAGCCGATCATCTTCGTGCTCACGTTCCGATACGTGTTCGGCGCGTCGATTAAGCCGCCGGGCGGCCTTCCGTACGTCGACTTCCTCATGCCCGGTGTGTTCGTGCAGACCGTCGCGTTCGGCGCGATGAACACCGGCATCGGGCTGAGCGAAGACCTCAGCAAGGGACTCATCGAACGCTTCCGTTCGCTTCCCATGGCCCGGTCCGCGGTCCTCGCCGGCCGCGCGATCTCTGACCTCGTTCGCAACTTCGGCGTCGTCGTGATGATGGTGGCCGTCGGGTACCTGGTCGGGTTCCGCATCCACACCAACGCCGTCGCGTTCATCGCCTCGATCGGTCTGCTGCTGCTGTTCTCCGTGGCGTTCTCGTGGATCTTCGCCCTCATCGGGCTCGGCGTTCCGAACGCCGAAGCGGCGCAGGCGGCATCGTTCCCGGTGCTGGCGGTGCTGGTGTTCGCCTCGACCGCCTTCGCCCCTGCGGACTTCATGCCCCGCCCACTGCAGATCTACAACGACTGGCAGCCCGTGTCGGTGGTGGTGAAGGCGATGCGCGCGCTGTCGATCGGTGGCGAGACTGCGGCGCCGGTGTTCCACGCCGTCCTGTGGATGGTCGCGCTCGTCGCGGTGTTCGCCCCTCTCGCAGTGAGGCGTTACCGCCGAGCTGCGTAGCTTCGACAACGAAAGTGGACCTCGCCTCCTAGGCTCGTCGGGTGGATCTCCCGCCGCCCGACGTCGCGAAGCTGCTCGCATCCTGGATCGAGTGGGAGAAAGGCGAGACGCCACCCGGCCGGGTGCTGAGCAACCTGAAGACGGCGGGCATGCGCGAGCTGCTCGAGCAGTTGAGCGCGGCCGCCCAGCAGGCGTGACGCATCGGGGCGGGCCACAGGTCATCCCGCGTCCGGAAACCATCGGTGCGGGGGGACCGGCTCCGTGGTCGGGCCTGACCGCCGCCAACCGCGTCATCACGGCCGACCAGCTCCGGTCGACGTTCACCGGTCGGGTCGGTGCGGCCTCGTTCGTCGAAGCCGCCAACACGGCCCGCGCCTCCGCGGTGCTCGCGCCGTTCTACGAGAGCCACGGTGAGCTGTACACCGTCCTCACGCGGCGTTCCTGGGACCTCCGTTCCCACACGGGCGAGGTCAGCTTCCCGGGGGGCGGTCGTGATCCCGGAGAGGCGCTGGCCGAGACCGCGCAACGTGAAGCCCAGGAGGAGATCGGGCTCGATCCGTCCGATGTCGAGATCCTCGGCGAGCTCGACCATCTCATGACCGTCACCAGCCGGTCCTTCATCGTGCCGTTCGTCGCGCTACTTCCCGACGTGCCCGTGCTGCGCCCGAACCCGTCCGAGGTCGACGCCGTGTTGCACGTGCCCGTACGCGAGCTCCTGCTCGACGAGGTGTATCGCGAGGAGCGCTGGACGTTCGCGACCGCACCGCCGTGGGTTCCGCCCGATCGCGTCGCCACCAACGAACCCACCGACCGATCGATCTTCTTCTTCGAGCTCGTCGGCGACACGGTGTGGGGCGCGACCGCGGCGATGCTGCGCCATCTCCTCGGCTTGGCGCTCGGTCTCGACACGGCGATCGACCACCGATGAGACCCGACGAGTTCCGTCGCGTCGGGCACGACGTCGTCGACTGGGTTGCCGACTACATGGAACGCGTCGAGTCGTTTCCCGTGCTCGCGGCCGTCGAGCCAGGGGAGATCCGGTCGCGCCTGCCCGCGCACGCCCCCGCGGTGGGTGAGCCGTGGGACGAGATCCTGGCCGACCTCGATCGCGTCGTGCTGCCGGGGATCACGCACTGGCAATCCCCCAACTTCTTCGGGTACTTCCCGGCGAATTCGTCAGGGCCATCGGTGCTCGGGGACCTCGTGGCGTCCGGGCTCGGCGTGCAGGGGATGCTGTGGGCGACCTCTCCGGCGTGCACGGAGCTCGAGACGCACGTGCTCGACTGGCTCGTCGAGCTGCTCGGTCTACCCGATCGATTCACGGGCAACGGCGTCATCCAGGATTCGGCGTCGAGCGCGACGCTCTGTGCGATCCTCGCCGCACGCGATCGGGTGAGCCCGACGATCGATCGCACCAAGTTGCGCGCCTACACCTCCACGCAGGCGCATTCGTCCGTCGAGAAGGGGATGCGTGTCGCCGGCCTGCGCGCCGACCAGCTCCGTCTCGTCGAGGTCGGCGAGACGTACGCAATGAGACCCGACGCGCTCGCCACGGCGATCGCGGCCGACGTCGCCCAGGGTCTCGTGCCGTTCCTCGTCGTCGCGACGGTCGGCACCACGTCGTCCGCCGCCATCGACCCCGTTGCCGATCTCGTGCCGATCGCGGGCCGCCACGGGATGTGGGTCCACGTCGACGCGGCCTACGCCGGAGCGGCCGCGGTTGTGCCGCACCTTCGCGCCCTCGTGAACGCGGGCCTCGAGGGTGTCGACAGTTGGTGTTTCGATCCGCACAAGTGGTTGCTCACGAACTTCGACTGCGACGTGCTGTACGTCGCGGACCGCGGCGCGTTGCTCAGCGCGTTGAGCGTCGTGCCCGAGTACCTGCGAAACGCCGCGAGCGAATCCGGCGCAGTGATCGACTACCGGGACTGGCACGTGCCGCTCGGCCGCCGGTTCCGGGCGCTCAAGCTCTGGTTCGTGCTGCGTCACTACGGCGTCGTCGGTCTGCGTGAGCACATCGAGCGCCACGTTGCATCGGCGAGGTGGCTCGCCGCGCGAGTCGACGACGACGAACGCTTCGAGCGGATCGCGCCAACCGATCTCTCACTCGTGTGCTTCGCCTGCACTGCGGGCGACGACGCCAGCGAACGCTTGGTGCACGCGATCAACGCGTCGGGCGCGGCCTTCGTCACTCACACTCGACTCGACAGCCGCTACGTGATCCGCGTCGCGATCGGCGCGACACAGACGACGCAGCGCCACGTGGAACGGCTGTGGGATCTCCTCCAACGCGATCGCGTCGGCTGACCACCGCATGGGGGACTGAGGAGCGCGAGAACGTAGCGTCGGCCGCGTGTCCGACATCGATCCGGGACGATTCACGGTCCACCGCACCCACGTCCGAGGATTCGCACAGGCCTACGTGCACGAGAACCCCGGCGGTGGGGGCCCGCTGCTGCTGGTGCACGGTTGGCCCGAGTCGAAGCGCATCTGGTGGAAGGTGATCGCGCCGTTGGCGGCGTCGGGCTTCGAGGTGATCGTGCCCGACCTGCGCGGGTTCGGGGATACCGACGTTGCGCCTGACGGGTTCCACGACGTGCCGTCGCACTCGCGCGACCTCTACGCGCTCGTGCACGATCACCTCGGCCATGACCATGCCGTGCTCGTCGGCGGCGACCTGGGCGGTCCCGTGATCCAAGACCTCGCGCTGCGGTTCCCAGGGTTCGCGACGCGCATGGTGTTGTTCAACTCGCCATTGCCGTACGACAAGGACCGG
>DASZHU010000073.1:0-2120 GCA_035937605.1 Acidimicrobiales bacterium
CCCCCTTCAGCTGGATCATCGGATCCTGCGGGAATGGCTTGCCGGTCTCGCGGCGAACGACGTCCTTGTAGCGGTCGCACAGGCGGCGCAGCGTCTCCGAACCGATCTCGGCGTCGGTCGTGGCGCCGTCCCACTCCTTCGCGGTGTCGAGCAGCCGGTCGAACACCTCACCACCGATGTCGAGCACGATGCGGCCGTACATCGAGATGAAGCGACGGTACGAGTCGTATGCGAAGCGCTCGTCGTCGGTCTGCTTCGCAAGACCCTCGACGGATTCGTCGTTGAGGCCGAGGTTGAGGACCGTGTCCATCATCCCCGGCATCGAGAACTTCGCACCCGAGCGCACGCTCACGAGGAGCGGGTCGACGGGATCGCCCAGCCGGCGCGCCATCCTCTTCTCGAGGGCCGCGAGGTGCTTCGCGATCTCGTCGTCGAGCCCCTTCGGCCATCCCGCGTCCATGTACGCGCGGCACGCGTCGGTCGTGATCGTGAAGCCGCCCGGCACCGGAAGGCCCAGCACCGACGTCATCTCGGCGAGGTTGGCCCCCTTGCCACCGAGGAGATCCTTCATGTCCATCGGTGGCTTCTTGTGCTTGTGATCGAACGCGTAGATGTACGGCACGAATGCAGCCTAGTTGTCGCCGAACCCGGCCCTTCCCGCGCTAACAGAGCTCCAACAGCTTGTTGACGGTGTTCCAGTTGCGCACGGTGGTCGGGGTCTTCAGCTGCCGATCGAGGTACGGCAGCAGCTTGCTGCGACCCAGCCCGTTGGGCAGATGCGCGTAGATCTCGGTGCCTTTGATCGCGAACTCGTCGGGCCGGAAACGGTCGGTGTCGAGTTGTTTCACCGCGGCGGCCGCCGGCTCGTGGGCCATGAAGCCGACGTGCAGCGCAGCAGGCTTCTCACGCGCGAACGGGTTGCGGTCGACGATCTCGCGGAGCTGCCGCGGCGTGCGCATCACCACGGTGACGTCGAACCCGAACTCCGTCGCGATCGCGGCTTCGAGATCGACCGACGACACCGCGCCGGCAGCCGAGAACACCGCATTGCCGCTCTGGATCAACGTGACGACGTCCGAGTACCCCAGCGACTCGAAGAGCGCTCGCAGCGCAGCCATCGGGACCTTCTTCTGACCGCCGACGTTGATGCCGCGCAACAGCGCGATGTGCCGGCTCATGCGGCGACCGGCCGGCGGGCGCGGAGCGACCACAGCTGCGGGATCGACGGCCGATCGGCGGGCATGTTCCAGAACCCGTCCGGTCCGCGGACCATAAACGGCCACTTCTGCTCGACGCCCATCGGGTGCTCGCCGACGTGCTCGAGCACGAGCCCAGCCTGCACCACTGCAGTGATGACGGGCCCCATCGACCAGTTGTGCTCGAACACATGGTTGTGCTCCGTCTCGAGTTGACGATCCGTGTACGAGCCGAACGCGTCGTCGCTCTCGACGTCGCCGAAGTACGGGAACCGCAGCTCGGGCTCGGGCGTGTCGTCGAAGGTCCACAAGAACGGATGGATCTCGACCACGTAGAGCACGCCGCCCGGCCTGACGAGCCCCGCCGCCACCATCGCCCACCGGTTGATGTCGGGAAGCCACGACAGCGCGCCGACGCCCGTGTACACGATGTCGAATGTGCGCCCTCCGAGTGCGCGGACCGCGTCGTACACGTCCGCGACGACGAACTCGGCGCGCTCACTCAATCCCAGCTCTCGGGCGGAATCGCGCGCCGCGTCGATTGCCGGCGCCGAGAAGTCGAGCCCCACCACTCGAGCCCCGCGCTGCGCCCACGACAACGTGTCGGTGCCCAGGTGGCACTGCAAGTGCAGCAGGTCGAGCCCCTGCGGATCGATCCCGAGCTCGTCCCTTTCGAACGGCCGCAGGTCGTCCCGACCCTTGCGAAACGACTTCAGGTCGTAGAACTGCGACGACGCGTGGCTCGGGGCTCGCTCGTCCCACCATTGACGATTCGCCTCGACCCAGCGGCGCTCGTCAGGCATCGGAAACGGCGACACAACGGTCGAGCCACTCGTTCATCGCCTCGCTGATGCCCGAGGCCTCCTCGACCGGAAGGAGATGACCACCCTCCGGGAACATCACGAGCTCGCTGCCGGGGATCAA
>DASZHU010000074.1:0-3043 GCA_035937605.1 Acidimicrobiales bacterium
CGCGCCGTCGTTGCGCGGTGAGTCGTTCGGCGTCGTGCTGCTCGAGGGCATGGCCGCGCAGACTCCCGTGGTGGCCAGCGACCTGCCCGGTTACCACAACGTGGCGCGCTCCGGAGCGGACGCGCTGCTGGTGAACCCCGGCGACGCCGCCGCGCTCGCGGCGACGCTCGCGAAGGTGCTCGAGAACCCGACGTGTGCGGAGCGCCTCGTGGCGTCCGCGCAGCAACGGGCCGAGGAGTTCTCGATGGACAACCTCGCCGGCCGCTACGTCGAGCTCTACGACTCGATCCGGTAGAGCGGGTGCAGTGCCTGCGAGAGCAGGCCGGACCGGGTGTGAGCGCACGACCGCGAGTCGAACGAAGCCCCGCCGGACGGCCGGAGGCCGTCCGGGGACGTGAGACAGCACCTTCGAGCGAGCCCGAAGGGCGAGTGAGATGGTGTCGCAAAAACAGAACGGAGGGGCCCCGCTGGAGATCGGGCCCCTCCGTCGTGTTGCCCCCGTTTGCTACAGATGTGCTGCGTCGGTGGTGCGTCGGTGTGCTGCGACGAATGGCTTGTGCGTCGAATGCTGCGTCGCGGTGGCTGTGTCCCACTTTGCGCCTTTCCTCGCAACCGCACCATGGCCCGGAAGAGCTGTTTCCGGGGGTCGGATCGGACTAGTCCGCCCCCGGCGGAATGGTCCGCGGTGCGCCCGGTACGATGCCGCCCGTGATCGCACTCATCATCGTGCTGGTCGTCGTGGCGCTGTTGGTGATCCTGGTCATCAGCGCGTTCAACGGCTTGGTCCGGCTGCGCAACCGCGTCGACAACGCCTGGGCGCAGATCGACGTGCAGCTCAAGCGTCGCTACGACCTCATCCCCAACCTCGTCGAGACGGTGAAGGGCTACGCCGCCCACGAGCGCCAGACGCTCGAGGCCGTCATCGAGGCCCGAAACATGGCCATGAGCGCGCAGGGCCCCGCTCAACAGGCCCAGGCCGAGAACATGATCAGCGGCGCGTTGAAGTCCCTGTTCGCGTTGTCGGAGGCGTATCCCGACCTCAAGGCCAACCAGAACTTCTTGAACCTTCAGGAGGAACTGACCGGGACCGAGGGCCGCATCGCCTACGCGCGGCAGTTCTACAACGACACCGTTCAGCGCTACAACACCAAGATCCAGACGTTCCCGGCCGTCGTGATCGCGGGCACCTTCAACTTCACGGCCCGCGAGTACTTCGAAGTCGAGGACACCGCGCGCGAAGCCGTGCACGTATCCTTCGACACCACGGCCCCGTCGCAACCCAGCGCACCGGCCGCGCCGGCTGCTCCTTCCGCGCCGGCTGCTCCTCCGGGGCCACCTGCGGGCCCGCAGGCCTAACCCGGGTCACGCCGCCCTGTACGACCAAGTCACTTCCAACAAGCGACGTTCCGCGCTGCTCATCGGTGCGTTCGTTCTGCTCGCGCTGCTCGTCGCAGTCGCGCTCAACTTCCTGTTGCAGTTCGGCCCGGTCGGCATCGTGATCGCGCTCGTCGTCGCGCTCGGGATGTCCGCCGTCTCCTACTGGAAGTCGGACGCGGTCGCGTTGCGCATGAGCCGTGCCCGTCCGGCCGACGAGCCCGAGTACGCGCGACTGCACAACATCGTCGAGGGCCTGTGCATCGCGGCGGGCTTGCCCAAGCCCCGCGTGTACATCGTCGACGACGAAGCACCGAACGCGTTTGCGACCGGCCGTGATCCGAAGCACGCAGCCATCGCCGTCACGACCGGTCTGCTCGAGAAGATGAACCGCATCGAGCTCGAGGGCGTCATCGCGCACGAGCTCAGCCACATCAAGAACTACGACATCCTCGTGTCGACGATTGCCGTGACGCTGGTCGGGTTCATCGCGCTGGCGTCGGACATCGGCATTCGCACGTTGTGGTGGAGCGGAGGGCGCAGCCGCAACGACAACGACAACGGCGGAGGCGCCGGAGCGATCCTGGCCATCGCCGGGTTCGCGCTGCTGATCCTTGCCCCGATCATCGCACAGCTCATGCAGTTCGCCGTGAGCCGCCGCCGCGAGTCGCTCGCTGACATGTCCGGCGTCGAGCTCACGCGCTACCCGCCGGGGCTGATCTCGGCACTCGAGAAGCTGCGTGACGACCAGACCGTCGTGCATGCGCACTCGCGCGCCACCGCACATCTGTGGATCGAGCAGCCGATGCCGACGAGCCCCGAGCAAGGAAAGCTCTCGCGGCTCAATCGTCTGTTCGACACGCATCCGCCGCTCGAGGATCGCATCGCCGCCCTGCGCGAGCTCTGAGCCCTCAGGTGGGCGGGTCGGGGATGTAGCCGGGCGCGATCCCCAACGCATCGAGGTTCGGCATCGATGGCTGCCGGTGCGCAGCGGGCCCTGACAAGAAGACCTCGAGCACGTTCGCAGTGATGCGCCGCACGCGGTAGTCGACGAGGTTCTCGGCCGCGCTCGCGTCGGGAACCTGTGTGATCAGTGGGCCACAGTGCTGCTCCCACCACAGCGTTCCGGTTGCGAACACGCCTGCGCCCGACGGCGCCGTGTAGTACGTCACGTCCGCGAACGTGTTCTTGCCGCGAACGACCGCGGGCGAATGGCACAGGACCTGCATGTTGGTCGGCGTCCCCGCCACCTCGGGGGTCACGCGGTCGTACTCGTTGCCGACGAGCCCCGGTAGTACGTCGCCATTGTTGAGGCCGGTACCGACGAACACCCACGAGCCGGCGTCGACCACCACCATGTCGGCATCGATTGGGTTCGATTCGTAGAAGTTGCCGATGAGCGATGCCTCGGGATTTGCGGCGGGTGCGTCGCGCCACGACGTGGTGACGCGGGCATCATCGATGCCGTTGAGCGGATCGTCGGCCGCGACCCTGTAGTTGACGATGCGGCGGTGGGGCCCGTTGGCCGAGGGCTCGAGTCGGATGCGCCGGAAGATCGCGTTCGCACCGAGGAACACGAGGTTCACGCCCGCGTCGCGTGCGGACTCGAGCGCTTGGCGCATCTCGAGGGAGTAGTACTCGTCGTGGGCGAGCGAGACGATCGCCTTGT
>DASZHU010000075.1:0-3013 GCA_035937605.1 Acidimicrobiales bacterium
ACAGCCCGAGCGACTCGAAGGTCGTCGTCATGTGAGTCGATCCAATCTATCGGTCGGCTCGGGCCCGGCCGTCCATGCCGCGAGTTGCGGCAGGAGCTTGGCGAAGAGCGCGACCCCGGCCACACACGCGAGCCCACCGCTCACGACCGAGACCTGCGCGTTCGTCGCCGTCGCCACCACACCCGCCTCGAGGTCGCCGACGCGCGGGCCCCCGGTCACGACCGCGATGTTCAGCGCCTGGAGACGACCCCGGAGCCGGTCAGGCACGTGCAGTTGCAAGATCGTGCCGCGGAACACCGCGGAGATCACGTCGGCGGCACCGGCGACCGCGAGCATGAGCAGCCCGAGCGGTAGCCAAGTGGTGGCGCCGAACGCGGCGATCGCGAGACCCCAGACCACGACGGCCCAGAGCACAGCCGCGCCTTGACGGCGAATCCGACTCACCCAACCGGTGGTCACCGCGCCGAGGAACGCGCCGGCAGCGGGCGCGGCATACAGCAGCCCCACTGTTCCCGCGCCGCCGTGAAAGAGCTCGGTGCCGAGCTGTGGGAACAGCGCCCGGGGCATGCCGAACACCATGGCGTTGATGTCGATGAGGAACACGCCCTGCACGACGCGCTCGCGTCGCGCGTACCGCAGTCCCTCCTTCGCGGAACCGAATCCCGCCTTGGTGCCGCCGCCCTCGGGGAGAAGTGACGGCAGCCGCACGAGCATGATCAGCGCGATGCCGAACGTGGCGACATCGACCCAATAGGCGGCCGACAGCGACATCGTCCCGATCACCACGCCGGCGAGAGCGGGACCGGCGACACTCCCGAACTGGTAACCGGTTTGATTCAGCGCGGCCGCAGCGGAAATCTGGTCGCGCCGCACGAGCGAAGGCACGACCGCGCTGCGGGTCGGCGAGTCGACCGACGACAAGCCTGCGCCGATCGCGGTGAACACGTAGATCGGCCACACCTGAGGGCGACCGACCGCGGCGTTGATCGCGAGCCCGACGCTCGACGCGGCCATCACGATGTTGGCCACGATCAGCACGCGGCGACGATCGATCGCGTCGGCCAGGGTGCCGCCGATGAACGAGCACGCAATGATCGGACCGAGCTGCGCGAGGCTCAGGAGCCCGACCTGCAACGACGAACCCGTCAACAGAAAGATCTGCAGCGACGACGCCACGATCGTGAGCTGCCGCCCGAAGAACGAGACCAGCTGCCCGGTGAAGAGCAGCCTGAACTCGCGCGATTCGGTGACAGGGGTGACGTCGAGAAGAACCCGACGCCGGCTGGACCGCGGTTGCCGAGTCAAGTGGCAGTCAGTCGAGCCTTCGCTGGTGTCGAGTTACGGGAGCGTCCGCTCGATGGTCTCGACGACCTCGGGGGCCTCGGGGTCGATCGTCGGGTTGAACCGGGCGACGACCTCGCCGCCGGGGGCGATCACGAATTTCTCGAAGTTCCAACGGATGTCGCCGGTGTGCCCCTCCGCGTCGGGCTGCTCGACGAGCTGCTCGTAGAGCGGGTGCCGACCGTCGCCGTTGACCTCGATCTTCTCGGTGAGCGGGAACGTGACGCCGTAGGTGCTGGAGCAGAACTCCTGGATCTCCTCAGCGGTACCCGGCTCCTGGCCGAGGAACTGATTGCAGGGCACACCCAGCACGGTGAAGCCCTTCGCGCCGTACTTCTTCTGCAGGTTCTCGAGGCCGGCGTACTGCGGGGTGAGCCCACACTTCGATGCCACGTTGACGAGGAGGACGGCCTGGTCCTTGTACTGCGTGAGGTCGGCGGGCGTGCCGTCGAGCGCCTGGATGGAAACGTCGTAGATCGACATGGGTGGGGAGGATACCGAACGGCGATCTAACCTCCCCAGCCGTGGACGGCGACGTCAGAGAACACGTCAAGCGGGTTGCAGAGGACGGGTACACGATCGTCGAGGGTGCGATCGACCTCGATCACGTCGACGCCCTCAGCGACGACCTGGTCCGCCTCGAGCGCGAGCTCGGGGTCGAGCCCGCGAGCAACAGCTTCGAAGGCACGCAGACGTGGCGGATCTACAACCTGCTCGTGCACGGCGATCTGTACGAGCGCATCCCGGTGCACCCCAACGTGTTACCGATCGTCGAGGGCGTGCTCGACTATGGCTGCCTCGTCTCGTCGCTCTCGTCGATCGCAATCGGCCCCGGCGAGATCGCACAGCCGATCCACGCCGACGACCAGCTGATCCCGTTGCCGAAGCCGCATCCACCCACGGTGTGCAACACGATGTGGGCGCTCACCGACTTCACCGAGGCGAACGGCGCCACGCGGATCATCCCGGGCACGCACCTGTACGACCACAGTCCCAACTACGGGGAGCCGTACGAGTCAATCCCCGCCGAGATGTCGCGGGGATCGGTGTTGGTGTGGCACGGAAGCCTTTGGCACGGCGGTGGTGCGAACCCCACGGGCGACCGGCGCGTCGGGATCGCAATGAACTACTGCGCGGGCTACATCCGACAGCAGGAGAACCAACAGCTCGGCATCCCGATCGATGTTGCGCGCCAGTTCTCACCACGCCTTCGCGAGCTCGTCGGCTATGGCATCTACAACGGCCTCATCGGCCACATCGACAAGCACGATCCCGCTCATCTCTTGCTCGATCGCCGCGACGACTCGTCGATGGTGTGGGACGCCGTGTGATCGAGGCGAACGCTCAGTAGCGGTTCGAGCGCACGAGCGTGGCGCTCTCGTCGTGCTCGTGGCCTCCGCTGCGCCGGATGACCTGTGTCGCGATCATGCGGCGCCGCAACGCCACGAGCGGCACGAGGCCAACGAGCAGTAGCAGGATCGCGAACGCCGAGGACTCGAAAAACGAGCTCCCGCGACGGGGCGGCGCCACCAGCGCCGCCGGAGCTTCGGTCGTCGGGGGCGGCGGGAGCGACGCGTCGGGCACCACCGCTGGCAGGTGGTCGAGGGACGCTTCTGCGGCGACAGGCGTGGCGAAGCCCTGGTCGATCAGCGCACCGGCGGATGCATACGAG
>DASZHU010000076.1:0-3794 GCA_035937605.1 Acidimicrobiales bacterium
CGTGGAGTACGAGAAGACGACGAGATCGTCGAGGAACGCAGACGGATCGGCGCTCCACGGCATCGACGCGACCTGGGCGCGGCTGCGACGCCCGAGCAGCACGCGCGCGAGGTCGTAGTCCGACGCGGTCAGTGAAACCGACGGAGCGCCGGAGCCGAAGGTCCACGTGCCGCTGTCGCCGTGCAACTCCAAGGCGGGGTGGGGCCAGGTCTCGCGCATGGCGGTGAGTGACGCCACGGTGAAGCGAGCGCGGTCGTCGTCGCGGTTGCCGGGACGATCGAGCGCGGCACGTACGTCCTGCTCGTGTGACCACTGGTCGATGATCACCTGTGGCGGCGCCGCGCCCGTCGCGAGGAATTCCTCGAACGGTCCGACGATCGTCTCCCACTCGTCGAGCACGTCGCCGAGGGACGCGCCCCTACGCGCCTCGACCTGACGGGCCGTCCACGGATCGGTCGCGACCCCATCGAGCCGCCCCGCGAGCGCGTCGGCCACCACGCCCGCCTGGTGCGCGTACACGTCTTTGATGGTCCATTCGGGGCAGGCCGGTACGACGACCGCGGCCTCGTCGTCGGAGAGCGTCCGGCCCAACGAGATCATCCCGATGCGGCCCCGTCGGTACATGTCAGCCAGGTCCACGAGTCGGAACCTACCTCCCGAACGGCCACGGATCCGGGCGAAGGCCGACCGCGACCGACACGATCACCGCGGTGAAGATCCACACACCGAGACCGAACGACGTCAGCGCGCCGTGGTCGAGAGCGAGGCCGAGCACACGATCGCCGACCACCGCGGCCCGGAAGCGGAACCGGTCGCGGAACACGGGCAATACGAGCACCACCGCCGCGACCGCTCCACCCAGGCGCAGCACCCACGACTCCGCGGTGAACGTGGACGACGTGGAGTCGAGGAGCAGCGCCACCGCGACAGTGACACCAGCGATGAGCAGCGCGGGAGTGCCCGAATAGAAGACCTTGCCGATGTTGCGCACGAACCGCATCGGCACGTAGGCAGGTAACGCGACGCGATGACGCCACTGAAGTCGGTCGCCATCGCGACGCAGGTTGACGTACACGATCGCGTCGCCGGCGGCGGCGAGGCCCGGGAGGATCACGAGCAGGAGCAGTACGAACGCAACGGTCGGCACGATCGCGCCGAACGCGGCGACGGCGACGACCGCCGGGCCGATGACCTTCGCGCGACCAGGGACACGCGACGGCACAACCGCGGGCGTGGCCGGCGGTGGCGGCAGCAGCGAGGGCGGCGCCGGCGGGGCGGGGAACGGTGGGGCGGGGAACGATGTCAAAGTCGATGTACCGCCGGCGGGCGCCGGCGAGTCGACCCGCCGCGTGACCACGGGCCTGCCCGCGCCCAGACGCGCCAGGAATTCCGCGACGCTGCGGGGACGATGCCCGGCATCGAGCTCGAGGCCGTCGAGCACGGCGTCGCTCACTAGCCTCGAGATGGTCGGCACGAGTGCGTTCGGCGCGACGTACGCCGCGCCCCGCTGACGACCATCGAGTGAAACCGGAGCGCGACCCGTGAGCGCGCAGTACAAGGTCGCAGCCAACCCGAACACGTCGGTCGGCGGACCGCAACGCGCTTCGTGGTGGTACTGCTCGGGTGCGGCGTAGCCGGGTGTGACGATGCGGGTCATCGGAGTGGTCGCATCGTTGGTGAACTCGCGGGCGAGACCGAAGTCGATGAGCACGACGCGCCCATCCGGCGTGAGCACGACGTTCGTCGGGTTCAGGTCGCGATGCAGCACGCCGGCTTCGTGCATCACCGTGAGCGCGTCGCCACAACGCCGCGCCACGTCGAGCGCGGAGGCCTCGGGCAACGGTCCGCCTTGGGCGACGAGGAGCTGGTGCAGCGTGCGGCCCTCGAGCAGCTCCATCACCAGGTACGCGGTACCGGCCTCCTCGAACACCTCGTAGATGCGCACAACGCTCGGATGCGAGAAGCGGGCCAGCACCGCGGCCTCCCGCAGGAACCGCTCCTTCGCCGCCGCGAACGCTTCGGCCTCGTGCGGCGGGGGCACGAGCACACCCCCGATGCGGGTGACGCCACCGAAGCACAGCTCCTTGATCGCAACTTCGCGGTGGAGGCGGCGATCATCGGCCGCGTACGTGATGCCGAAGCCGCCCCGGCCGAGCACGCGCCGGATCACGAATCGGCCGTCCTGGCGGGTCGCGCCGAACGGCAGCTCGGTCGACACGGCAGAGGTGGGGGCGGGCACGGGCTCGCTCATCGCGGATGTGCTCATTGCGGGTGTGCGTGCAAGGGTATTCGGCCCATGGCTCCGACCATCGACGCCATCGAGATCGCCGACCCGCCGGACTCGTGGATCGGCGCCGGATTCACGGTCGACGACGACGGCGTGTGCGTGGTGGGCGCCGTTCGACTGCGCCTCGTCGGCCGCGACGGTGACCGCAAGCGCATCCTTTCCTGGTCGCTGCGCGACGTACCGCCCGACACGACCTCGATCGACGGGCTCACCACCACGACATCCAAGGTGGCGGCGCCCATGCCCGTTACGCATGCGAACGGGGTCGAGCTCATCGACCACCTCGTGATCATGTCGCCCGACGCCGACCGCACGATCGGAGCGCTCAACGCCGCGGGCCTGGCGACGCTGCGCACCCGCATTGTCGATCCCGAGCAGTACGGCTTCGACGCCCGGCAGACGTTCTTCCGTCTCGGCGAGGTCATCCTCGAGCTCATCGGCCCGGACCAACCGCAGGGCGACGGGCCCGCAGCGTTCTTCGGCTTGGCGTACACCGTGGCCGACATCGACGCGCTCCCCGCGTTCTACGGCGAGCACCTCGGACGGGTGAAGGAGGCGGTGCAGCCGGGACGCCGCATCACGACGCTGCACCACAAAGAGCTCGGTCTCTCCGTCGCCACCGCTTTCATGAGCCCGGAACCCTCGAGCGTTTGAGCATTGCGTCGCTCGCCGAGCGTGCAGATGCTCAAACGTTGCTGCTCTCAGGCGGGATGGCCCGGGTGGAAGCCGCGCACCGACTGGTACGGGAGCTGTCGTAGTGGGTGCTCGTGATGCATCTCGTCGACCTCGATCACGAAGCATTGGTGGTCGCATCCATCGTCGACCGTGTCGAGCACGCGACCGAAGATCCGGTTCTCGATCCGGGTGAGCAGCGGGACGCCGTCCCGCCCCTCCGTCCACGCGCACGCGTCGAACTTGTCGACCTCGTCGCCGGTCGACTCACCGAACAGCCTCGCCAGATCCACATCGTCGACCGACGGGAAGTGCACCGCCAGCGTCGTCGCGTTCAACGCCACGCGGTAGGTGTGGTTCTCCTTGGACACCCACACCGCCCACCGGGTGGGCTCGATGCTGCACTGCGTGTGGAAGCCCACGAGGCACCCCGACCGCTGACCGTCCGCTGCGGTGGTCACGATGACCATCGGGTAGTCGAGCTCACGAGTCAGCGTGTCCATCGGGATCGAATGTATGGGACGGGTAACCTGCCGCGGCACATGCTCGACCACGTGTTCACCGATGCAATCGGCGCACTGCGCGACACGTTCGAGAACGCGTTGCTCGAGCGCCAGGCGTTCGAGGAGCGCTTCCAGGCCGACGTCCTCCTCGGCGATCTCACCTGGGAGACGAGCTACGGCCTTCCGGGCGAGGGCAGTCCGCCCCGCGTGCGCGCCGACATCACGCTCGACTGGCCCACCTGGGCGCAGAGCGCGTACCGGTCCTGGTACATCGGCGAGCCGCTGGAAGAAGGCCCCCGCATCGAGATCGAGATCGTGTTGCGCATCCAGAG
>DASZHU010000077.1:0-15221 GCA_035937605.1 Acidimicrobiales bacterium
CGGTGAGCGACACGCCCGACGTCTGGCAGTGCGTGCGCAGCATCTTCGAGCCCGGCTTCTGCGCGCCGAGATCGTTCATGATGCGCGCCCAGAGCAAACGCGCGGCGCGGAGCTTCGCGACCTCCATGAAGAAGTTCATGCCGATCGCGAAGAAGAACGAGAGCCGGCCCGCGAACTCGTCGACGCCGAGACCGCGCGCTGCGGCCGTGCGGGCGTATTCGAGACCGTCGGCGAGCGTGAAGCCGAGCTCCTGCACGGCGGTCGCGCCCGCCTCCTGCATGTGGTAGCCCGAGATCGAGATCGAGTTGAACTTCGGCATGTGTTCCGACGTGTACTGGATGATGTCGGCGACGATCCGCATGCTCGGCTCGGGCGGATAGATGTAGGTGTTGCGCACCATGAACTCTTTGAGGATGTCGTTCTGGATGGTGCCGCTGAGCTTCGACTGCTCGACGCCTTGTTCCTCACCGGCGACGATGAAGCACGCCAGTACCGGCAGGACCGCGCCGTTCATCGTCAGCGAGACCGACATCTTCTCGAGCGGGATCTCGTCGAAGAGGATCTTCATGTCCTCCACGGAGTCGATGGCGACCCCGGCCTTGCCCACGTCGCCCACGACCCGTTCGTGGTCGCTGTCGTAGCCCCGGTGGGTGGCGAGATCGAACGCCACCGACAGCCCCATCTGGCCGGCGGCGAGGTTGCGCCGGTAGAACGCGTTGGACTCCTCCGCGGTGGAGAACCCTGCGTACTGACGAATGGTCCACGGGCGGTTCGCGTACATCGTGGCCCGCACGCCTCGCACGAACGGCGCCGCGCCGGGGAGCGAATCGACGAAGTCGATGCCGTCGAGGTCGGTCGAGGTGTAGAGCGGCTTCACGGGGATGCCCTCGGGTGTCTCCCACGTGAGGGTGGCAGGGTCCTTGCCCTTCAACTCCTTGGCCGCGAGCTCACGCCACTCGTCGAGGTTGCTCACGACACCAGCGTAGGCGGCATATGTCGCACCGCTCCCATCTGTACCAGCCGAACTGACGGTCGGCGCTGTCCGTCCGAGAGCGGTCAGTAGCCTTGATGGTCATGGCCATGCGCTTCGTGATCATCGGTGGCGGGCCCGCCGGCAACACCGCCGCCACGCACGCGGCGCGGTTGGGCGCGGAAGTCTCGATCGTCGAGCGCGACGTGATCGGCGGCGCTGCGCACCTGTGGGACTGCATCCCCTCGAAGGCCATGATCGCCACGGGCGGCGCGATGTCGTTCAACCAACGCATCGCCGGCATGGGGCTCACCGAGTCTGCGTCGCACATCGATCCGGATCTCGTGAAGCTGCGCATTGGTGAGATCACGGAGAAGTTGCAGCAGGGGATCGTCGAGCTGCTGGGCAGCCAAGGCGTGCGAATGATCTATGGCAGCGGCCGGCTGACGAGCGCCAACTCGGTGATGGTCGAGACGACCGATGGGGTCGAGGAGCTCGAGGCCGACGCGGTGCTCATCTCGACCGGGAGCCGGCCGCGGGTTCCCGAGTGGGCAACCGTCGATCGCCAGCGCGTGTTGACGACTCGCGACGCGTATCCGCCGCCCGAGCTCCCGTCGCACCTCGTCGTGATCGGGTCTGGTGTCACCGGCGTGGAGTTCGTGCACATGTTCTCGTCGTTCGGATCGCAGGTGACGTTGGTGGTGAGCCGCCAACAGGTGCTGCCGGCGAAGGATCCCGAGGTTGCGGCTGCGCTCGAGGACGAGTTCCTGCGACGCGGTGTGCGGTTGTTGAAGGGGGCGCGGGCGGTCGGCGTCGAGCAGGCGGACGGGGGAGTCGTGGTGCAGTGCGACGACGGGCGGCATGCGAGCGGATCGCACGCGCTGCTCGCGATCGGTTCGATCCCCAACTCGGAGTCGCTCGGGCTCGAGGCGGCGGGGGTGCTGGTGGACGACGCCGGCTACATCCCGATCAATCACCACTGCCAGTCGAACGTGGGGCACATCTACGCGGCGGGCGACGTGTCGGGGAAGCTCCCACTCTCGTCGGTGGCCGCGATGCAGGGACGCAAGATCGCCGAGCACGTGATGGGGCTGCACACCCGTGAGCACCGTCATCTCGACTACGACAAGGCTGCGTCCGCGATCTTCACCGAGCCCGAGATCGCGGATGTGGGGTTGGCGGAGGCGGACGCGTTCGCGGCGGGACGCAAGGTGCGCACGACGAAGGTTCCGTTCTCCGGGTCGGCGAAGGCGCTGATCAACAACGACCCGCGTGGGTTCGTGAAGATCGTGAGCGACCCGGCGACGGGAGTGGTGCTCGGAGGATCGATCGTGGGCCGGCACGCGGCGGAGCTGATCTCCGTGATCGCCCTCGCGGTCACCGCGGGATTGCGAGTCACGGACATCGTGGAGTCCCTTCTCGTGCACCCCGCCCTGGCCGAAGCCCTCGCCGACGCCGCCGAGTGATGTGCCGCCCCCTCCCGGTCTCCCGTTCTGGCGTCAACAAGTTCGGATATCCGAACTACGTGACGCCAGAAGCCGCTGGAGTTCGGGGATGAACTCGCCCGACTTCACCTCTTCGTAGCTCCACTCCGTGACCTCCACCCGAGTGCCTTCGGTCGGTGACGTCGCTTGCGGTCCTTCTTGAGCGCCGCCTTGCCGAAGTGGTGCGCGAGGGACTCGCACTCCATCCCGAATCTGATCCTCGGCCACGCCAGAGCGACGTACGCGGTGAAGTCGCCATCCACGACCTTGACCTGCTTTTCGGAGCGCTCGATTCCGTAGCGATCGATCCACCGAAGCGCCTCGCTCTCGAATGAACTGCCGGGCGGGATGTACGCACCGGTGCGCTCGTTCAAGATCTCTCGCATGATGCGTGTGCCATTGCGTCCCCGGCGAGCGACCTGGACGAAGCGCGCCCGAACCAGACCGAGGATGTGCGCGTCGAGACGGCACGCGTGATCCACCGCCTGTTCCACTCGGAACCGATGCTCGACCGCGGGGAGGTCGATGAGCGTTCGGACCAGCGACGTACACGGGATCCCGCGCACCTCGTCGAGGTCGGACGGCCGCAGGTCCTTCGTCTCGTGCACGAGGTAGCCGTCGTGCCGGCTCGAACGGCGCCAACGATCGACCACGATCTCGAGCACGGCACCGCGCTGACCGTCGAGCTCTCGCAGCGCACCTGATGTGCGGTGCGACACCCAACCGCCGGTGTCGAGCGTCGTCCGCATGACTCGCTGCGGCCAAGTGTGCGGGGTGCCTGCGAGTCGATAGACAGCTGGAGAGATCCGCTCGATCCTGCCGACGTCGACCCAGTCGGAGATCGTCGCTTTCGGCGTCCCCGGCTGACGGAGTTGTGCATGCGAGACGAGCCCGTGCTGACGAGCGGCGAGCGCGTACAACCGGTCGTGCGACACCTTCCACCTCCGCGTTGCGACCTGTGGAGGGGGAAGACCAGCTCGCTGTTCTCATTGTGGCGTCAATCAGTTCGGATATCCGAACTTGTTGACGCCAGAAACGCAAGAAGGGCTACTCGATGATGAGGACGACGTCGCCGGTGCCGACGGACTGGCCGGGGGACACCTTGATCTCGGCGACCGTGCCGGACTTGTCGGCGGGGATGTTGTTCTCCATCTTCATCGCCTCGAGCACGCACACGGGCTGGCCCAATTCGACGGTGTCACCGACCGACACCAGTACCTTCACGATGGTGCCCTGCATCGGTACCGCCACCTTGCCACTGCCCGCGCTGACCGCTCCGGCGGCCGCGGCAGAGCGACGCGGGCGCGCCGCGGGTGCGCCGCCGCCAGCCGCACCTCCTGTGAGGACCATCCCGGTATCGGGCACCCACACGGATACCGAGTACTTGCGCCCGTTCACCTCGACATCGACGTCGCGTCGCACCCTCGGCTCGTCGCCGTTGCCCTGGGCCACCCCACCACCGGCGGCGGCCCCACTGGCTCCCGCCGCGTCACCGTCGAGCGACGACAGGTCGAGCGTGTCCTCCACCCACTTGGTCGAGTGCGCGACCGACGCGAAATCGGCGTGCGACAGGATCGCCACGTCGGCCGGCTTCGTCGTGGCGACACCTTCGACGTCGAGCTCGCCGAGCGCTCGCAGCATGCGGGCGATCGCGGTGTCGCGATCCCGACCCCACACGACGAGCTTGCCGATGAGGTTGTCGTAGTACTGGCTCACCTCGTCGCCGGCTTCGTACCCGCCGTCCCAGCGCACGCCGAACCCGTCGGGCACGTGCAGCTTCGTGATACGACCCGGCGACGGCAGGAAGCGTCCACCCGCGGGGTTCTCGGCGTTGACGCGCACCTCGATGGCGTGACCGCGGATGCCGGCCCGCACGGATTCCTGCGTGAACGACAGCGGCTCGCCGGCCGCGACCCGAAGCTGCTCGGCTACGAGGTCGAGACCGGTCACCAGCTCGGTCACCGGGTGCTCCACCTGCAACCGCGTGTTCATCTCGAGGAAGAAGAACTCGCCGTCCTGATACAAGAACTCGACGGTGCCGGCGTTCACGTAGCCGCACGCGGCCGCGACCTTCACCGCGGCCTCACCCATTGCGTTGCGCACATCGTCGGCGAGCGCCGGCGCGGGTGCCTCTTCGATCAACTTCTGGTGCCGGCGCTGAGCGGAGCAGTCGCGCTCGCCGAGCCACACGTAGTTGCCGTGGGCGTCGCCGAACACCTGCATCTCGACATGGCGCGGCCACGTGAGGTACCGCTCGACATAGCACTCGCCGCGACCGAAACCCTTCAGCGCTTCCGACTGGGCGGACTCGTACGCCGACGCGGCTTCGTCCGCCGAGTTCACGACGCGCATCCCCCGACCGCCGCCGCCGAACGCGGCCTTGATCGCGACCGGCCATCCGTTCGAGTTCCCGAACGCGACGACCTCGTCGGCAGTCTTCAGGAATTCCGTCGTACCGGGCACGCCCGCGACACCGGCGGCCTCGGCGGCGCGCCGAGACGACACCTTGTCGCCCATCACCTCGATCGCCTCGGGCGGCGGCCCGATGAAGGTCACGCCCTTGTCGCCGATCGCCCGGGCGAAGTCGGTGTTCTCGGAGAAGAAGCCGTAGCCGGGATGCACGGCCTCGGCGCCCGACCGCTCGATGATCTCGAGGATCTTGTCGGTGTTGAGGTAGCTCTCGGCCGCCGTCTGACCGCCGAGCGCGAACGCCTCGTCGGCGAGCCGCACGTGCAGCGCGTCACGGTCGAGCTCGGAATACAGCGCGACCGACGTGATGCCGGCGTCACGACAGGCGCGGATCACACGGACCGCGATCTCACCTCGATTGGCGATCAGGACCTTGGAGAACACGGCCGTATGTTTACTGCCGTGCTGGGCGACGCCGCGAATGACCAGCTGGCCGGATGTCGCTTCGCGGACGTGAGATGGGTCGGCGAGACGGGCTCGACGAACGCCGACCTGCTCACCCTCGCTGGCGACGGCGCACCCGAGGGCATCGTGCTCGGCGCCGACCACCAGACCGCGGGACGGGGCCGGGCCGGACGAACGTGGGTCGCACCTGCGGGCGCGTCGCTGCTCGTGTCGATGCTGCTGCGTCCACCGCCCGCCCGCGCCGCGCTCTGCTCGATGGCCGTCGGGCTCGCGGCGGCGGACGCGATCGACGCCGTTGCCGGATTCCGTCCTCGACTCAAGTGGCCGAACGACGTGGTCTGGCCAGGCGACG
Source organism: Acidimicrobiales bacterium (assembly GCA_035937605.1). Lineage (GTDB taxonomy): Bacteria > Actinomycetota > Acidimicrobiia > Acidimicrobiales > JACDCH01 > DASUCS01. The sequence continues at coordinate 5,681 of DASZHU010000077.1, forward strand.
GAACGGCGGACGATCGCAAGCTCGCCGGCATCCTCGCCGAGGCGCACTGGCCCGCGCCCGACGAGGTCGCGGTCGTGGTGGGGATCGGGCTCAACGTGAACTGGCCGCGGCAGCTGCCCGACGAGCTCGTCGGCATCGCCACGGCGGTCAACCACGTCGCAGGGCGCGACGTCGATCGCGCCGCCGTCCTCGTCGCGATGCTGCGCAGCCTCGACCGTCGCTACGACGAGCTCGTCGCAGGGGTGCTGCTCGACTCCGTGAGGACCGCATCGGCGACGCTCGGGCGGCGCGTCCGCGTCGACCTCGGCACCGAGGTCATCGAGGGCATCGCCGGCGAGATCACCGACGACGGACACCTCGTCGTGGACGGACGCGCCGTGACCGTCGGCGACGTCGTCCACCTCCGCCCCGCCGACTGAAGGGGTCAGGGGTCGAACGTGCGGGACTGCAGGGCGAGGAGGCTCTCGCGGGCGGCGACGGTGAGCGGGCCGGCGACGGTGGCGAGCGCGCGACCGTCGATCGACGCGATCGATTGCACGTCGCGGGTGCTCGACGTGAGAAACGCCTCGTCGGCCGTGGCGAACGCGTCCATCGGCACGTCGATCTCCACGAGCCCGTAGGCCACCTCGAGCAGGAGCTCGCGTGTGACACCCGCGAGGCACCCCGCGGCCAGCGGAGGCGTGACGAGCCGGTCGCCGATCACCACGAACACGTTGGTGCCAGTGCCCTCGCACAGGTTGCCGGCGGTATTCGCGAAGATCGCCTCGTCGGCGCCGTGCTCGTGTGCGTGCGCGAGCGCGATCACGTTCTCTGCGTACGAGGTCGTCTTCAGCCCCGAGAGTGCACCGCGCTCGTTGCGCGGCCAGGGCACCGACACCACTGCGGCGGCCGGTGCCACGTCGGCACGTGCCGAGCATACGACGAGCACCGTCGAGCGCCCTGCTCCTCGCAACGTGCCCGGCGGCCCGCTGCCGCCGGTGATGGTCAGCCGCACGCGTCCAACACCCGGATCGTTCGTCGCGATCGTCGTTGCGATCGCATCGCGCAACGCGTCGTCCGACGGCACGTCGAGACCGAGACCTGCGGCGGTGCGGCGCAACCGCGCGAGATGGCGGCCGACCGCGAACGCGACGCCGTCGACGACCTTCATCGTCTCGAACAATCCGTCGCCCACCGTCAGCCCGTGATCGGTCACCGGGATGACCGCGTCTTCTTCGGCGACGAGCGCGCCGTTCACGTGCACCTTCACGTGAGCGCTGCCACCGGAGCGCCGCTGGCGACGCGGATGAGCCGGCGCGCTTTCAACTCGGTCTCGTCCCACTCGCCGTCGGGGGTCGAGTCCCAGGTGATGGCGCCACCCGTGCCGAAATGCAGCATCCCTTCATCGAACCAGAACGTACGGATCGCCACGTTGAGCGCTCCGACTGCTCGGTCGGCGTCGACCCAGCCGACCGCCCCGCAGTACACCCCGCGTTCGACTGGCTCGAGCTGGCGCAGGATCTCGATCGCGGCCAGCTTCGGCGCGCCCGTGACCGAGCCCGGCGGAAAGGTCGCGTCGACCACGTCGGCCCAACCTGCGCCGTCGCGCAACCGTCCCTGCACCGTCGACACGAGATGGCAGAGGCCCGGATGCTCTTCGACGGACCACAACGCGGGCACCGACACCGAGCCGTACTCGCACACGCGGCCAAGGTCGTTGCGGACGAGATCGACGATCATCACGTTCTCGGCACGGTCCTTGTCGGTGAACCCGTCAGGCGTCGGTGCCGTTCCTTTGATCGGCGAGCTCGACACGAGCCGTCCGGCGCGGCGCACGAAGAGCTCAGGCGACGCCGACGCGACGTGCACGCCGTGCTGTGGTAGCCGCACGACGGCCGAGTACGGGGCGGGGTTCCCGTCGGCGAGCGCGGCGCCGAGCGCGGCCACATCGGCGTCGCGGGGGAGTGGCGCGGAGAGCCGGCGCGTGAGGTTCACCTGGTACACGTCGCCCGCCGCGATCGCGTCGCGCACGGCGTGCACACCGCGGCTGAACGACGCTCGATCGAGGCTCGTGGCCCACGCCTCCAGCGGGGGGCCGATCCACGGTCGTCCCGGCCACGGAACCGCCGGACGAACCCGATCGAAGCGGGCGCAGACGGGCGTTCCTTCGAACGGCAGCACGACGGCCCACACCCCGCGGCTGTCGAGGGCCGCGAGATCGGACGTGACGTCGACGACGTCGGTGAAGAGCCGCCCATCGAGTACCGCCAAAGCGGGCTGCGTCACGGCCACACCCTACGATCGGCGTGAGTGAGTCCCCAGTTCGAATTGACCGACGAGCAGGAGGCTCTGCGGTCGGTCGTGCGCGATTTCGCCGAAGGCGAGATCGCCCCGCACGCCGAAGCGTGGGACCGCGATCACGTGTTCCCCGTCGATGTCGTGCTGCGGATGGGCGAGCTCGGGCTGTTCGGTCTGCCGTTCCCGGAGGAGTACGGGGGCGGCGGCGCGGACCTTACGACGCTGTGCGTCGCGATCGAAGAGCTCGCCCGCGTCGACCACTCGATGGCGATCACGCTCGAAGCCGGTGTCGGGCTCGGCGCCAACCCGATCTACTCGTTCGGAACCGAGGCGCAGAAGCAACAGTGGCTGCCCGACCTCTGCGCCGGGCGCGCGCTCGGTGCATTCGGTCTCACCGAGCCCGAGGCGGGAAGCGATGCCGGGGGTACGCGAACGAAGGCGACGCTCGACGCCAGCCGCCACGAGTGGGTCATCGAGGGCGAGAAGGCGTTCATCACCAACTCGGGCACGCCGATTACGTCGATCATCACCGTCACCGCGCGCACGGGGCCCGGCGAGATCAGTGCGGTAGTGGTGCCCGCGGGCACGCCCGGCCTCGCCGTGCAGCCGCCCTATCGCAAGATGGGTTGGCACGCGTCCGACACGCACGGGCTCACGTTCGCCGATTGCCACGTTCCGGAGGACAACCTGCTCGGTACGCGAGGCCGCGGATTCGCGCAGTTCCTGTCGATCCTCGACGACGGCCGCGTGGCAATCGCCGCGCTCGCGGTGGGCGCGATCCAGGCGTGCCTGGAGCTGTCCACGCAGTACGCGAAGGACCGGCAGGCCTTCGGCCGCCCGATCGGGGCGAACCAGGCGGTCGCCTTCAAGTGCGCGGATCTGGCGGTGCTCGCCGCGAACGCCCGGTTGCTCACCTACGACGCCGCCTGGCGACGGGACACGGGCCGTCCGTTCAAGCAAGCTGCCGCAATGGCGAAGCTCTACGCCACCGAGGCGGCGGTCACGGCCACCCGTGAGGCCACGCAGATCTTCGGCGGCTACGGATTCATCGACGAGACCCCCGTCAGCCGGTTCTACCGCGACGCCAAGATCCTCGAGATCGGCGAGGGCACCAGCGAGGTCCAACGGCTCGTCATCGCGCGCGAGCTGGGGCTGCCCGTTGAGTGAGCGAAGCGAACGCAAGCCGGTCGAGCGAGCGCCAGCGAGCCGGACGGCGATGGGGTCTGGGGGAGCAGCCACCAGGAAGACGTTGAGTGAGATCAAGCCGAGGCGCACATGGCCGCAGCGTCTCCTCATCACCATGAACATCGCGCTGATCCTCGTGTGCCTGCTCACCGCGGGATCGCTCGGCTACTTCTATTCGAAGGTCAGTCGCATCGGCCGCGTGCAGCTCGGCAACTCGCTCACGCCGACCGAGACCAGCGGTCCGAAGAGCCCGGAGAACATCCTCATCGTCGGCATTGACTCCGGCGAGGGACTGGCCCCGAACGACCCGGTGCTCATCGGACGTCCGGGCGGTATCCGATCGGACACGATCATGATCCTGCGCATCGATCCTTCATCGGATCAGGCGCAGCTGCTCTCGCTGCCGCGAGACCTGTACGTCCCGATCGCGGGACTGCGCGGGAACGACCGAATCAACTCCGCGATCCAGGGCGGCCCACAGCGCCTCATCGACACGATCAAGGCCGATTTCGGCATCCCGATCAACCACTACATCGAGATGAACTTCCTCGCGTTCCGCAGCGTCGTCGCCGCGGTCGACGGTGTACCCATCTACTTCTCGACGCCAGTTCGCGATCTCATGACCGGTCTCGAAGTCGACACGCCCGGTTGCGTCACGCTCGACCCCGTGCAGGCGCTCGCGTTCGCCCGGTCGCGCGACTACGAGTACTTCGAGAACGGACGGTGGCACACCGACCCAACCGGCGACCTCGGGCGCATCAGCCGGCAGCAGGAGTTCATCCGCCGCGTGATCCGTCGCGCCGTCGACAAGGGCGCGCGGAACCCCGCGGTGCTCAACGATCTCATCAACGCGGGAACGGGCGCCTTGCACCTCGATCCCACCGTGACGCCCGCCGAGTTGATCGACATCGGCAAGCGCTTCAAGGACTTCAATCCCGACAACCTCCAGACCTACTCGGTGCCGGTCGTGGGAGCCAACAGGGGTGGGGCCTCGGTCCTGCTGTTGCAGACCAACGCCGCCGAACCCACGCTGAACCTGTTCCGGGGCGTCGATGCGAACGCCCTCGACAGCATCCTGGTCGTGGTGCAGAACGGTACGGCGACCGCCAATGAGGCGGCCACGGTGGCAGATCAGTTGCGCACCGTCGGATTCAGCATCCCGGACGGTTATACGAGCAATGCCGAGCGCTTCGACTTCGCCCAAACGACCATCAGGTACCTTCCCGGCAGCGAATCGCGGGCCCAAGTCCTGGGGAGCTACCTCGTGAGGCCACCGGTGTTCGAACAGGTCAACTTTCTGCTGAACGCCGATGTGAGCGTCGTCGTCGGCGCGGACTGGCAAGGGGTTCGCTCGTCGCCGGGCGCGACGACGGAGCTGTCCACGACCACCACCGCGCCGCCCGTCACGGGTCGTTCGCAGCGCACGACGACCACCACGACCACGACGACCGTGCCGGGGGAGACCTCCACCAGTACGACCACCACGATCGCCGGCGTCGTGCCGGTGACCCCGCAGGACGTGCACTGCTGATGTCGAGTCGGATCACGATCATCGGCAGCGGCTACGTCGGGCTCACCACGGGCGCATGCTTCGCGCATCTCGGTCACGACGTCACGTGCACCGACGTCGATCAGATGCGCGTCGACCTCCTCAACCGCGGCGAGGTGCCCATCCTCGAGACGGGTCTCGAGAACCTGTTGCGCGAGGGCATCAACGGCGGCCGGCTGTCGTTCGTGATCGGGTCGGTCGAGGCCGCATCGGCGAGCGAGTTCGTGTACCTGTGTGTGCCCACGCCCCAGGGCGCGGACGGATCCGCGGACCTCTCCTACATCGAGTCAGCTGCCGCGGAGATCGGCCCGCACCTTCAACCGGAGACGATCGTCGTCAACAAGTCCACCGTGCCCGTCGGTTCGACGCGCGTCGTCGAGCTGGTGCTCGGACGCGGCGACATTCCGGTCGTGTCGAATCCGGAGTTCCTGCGTGAGGGCTCGGCGGTGCACGACTTCTTGCATCCCGACCGCATCGTGATCGGCGCTGACGACCGGGCCGCCGCGGTGCGCGTTGCGTCGCTGTACCTCGGCATCGCTGCTCCGCTCATCGTCACCGATCCGCCCTCGGCCGAGTTGATCAAGTACGCGAGCAACGCGTTCCTCGCCACGAAGGTCACGTTCGCCAACGCGATCGCCGCCGTGTGCGAAGCCGTCGGTGCCGACATGAACGACGTCGTGCTGGGAATGGGCTACGACAAGCGCATCGGCCAGGAGTTCCTCCGCCCGGGCCCCGGATTTGGTGGGAGTTGCTTCCCTAAAGATACGCGGGCGTTGCTGCGGATCGCCGAGGACGCGGGGTACGACTTCGATCTGCTCGGCGGCGTCGTCGATGTCAACGAGGAGCAGTTCGAACGCGTCGCGAACAAGGCAGTGGAGCTCGTCGGCGACTCGATCGACGGGTGCACGGTCGCGGTGTGGGGGCTCACGTTCAAGGCCCGTACCGACGACTTACGCGAGTCGCCGTCGCTCGAGATCATCAAGCGGCTGCGCGAGCGCGGCGCAAACGTAAAGGCCTTCGATCCGTCGGTCACGCTGCCCCTGGAGGGGCGTCGCGCGACGGATCTCGACGGCATCGAGGTCACGGTCGATCCTTACGCCGCTTGCGCCGGTGCGGAGGTCCTACTCGTGCTGACGGAGTGGGACGAGTTCCGCTGGCTCGACTTCGACAAGGTGGCGGAAGCCATGGCACATCCGCGCGTCGTCGACGGGCGCAACCTCCTCGACCGCGAGTCGCTGCGTCGTCGCGGCTTCGCGTACAAGGGAATCGGTAGGTTGGGCTGATGGCGCGTGTCGTCGTGAGCGGTGGCGGTGGGTTCCTCGGATCGCATCTGTGTGACGCGTTGCTCGACCGCGGCGATGAGGTCGTGGTGCTCGACAACTTCGTGACGGGCAACCCGGACAACATCGAGCATCTCTTCGGGCGGCCCGGCTTCCGTCTCGTCGAACACGACGTGAGCAACTACATCTGGGTGCCCGGTGAGGTCGACGCCGTCATGCACCTCGCCAGCCCTGCCTCACCGAAGGACTACCTCGAGAAGCCCATCCAGACGCTGAAGGTCGGCAGCCTGGGCACGCACAATACGCTCGGCCTCGCGAAGGCGAAGGGAGCGAAGTACTTCCTCGCCTCGACCAGTGAGGTGTACGGCGACCCACAGATCCACCCGCAGCCGGAGACGTATTGGGGTCACGTCAACCCCGTCGGCCCGCGTGGGGTCTACGACGAGGCCAAGCGGTTCGCCGAGGCGATGACGATGGCGTACCACCGGTACCACGGGCTCGACGTGCGCATCGTGAGGATCTTCAACGTCTACGGCCCGCGCATGCGTCCCGAGGACGGACGCGTCGTGTCCAACTTCATCGTGCAGGCCCTCTCGGGCAAACCGATCACGGTGTACGGCGACGGCTTGCAGTCGCGCAGCTTCTGCTACGTCGCCGACGAGATCCGCGGCTTCCTCGCGCTGCTCGACGGCGATGCGATCGGCCCGATCAACATCGGCAACGACGGCGAGTTCACGATGCTCCAGCTCGCCGATCTCGTGCTCGAGCTCACCGGTTCGAGCTCGGAGATCGTGTTCGAGCCGTTGCCCGTCGACGACCCGACCCAGCGCCGACCCGATCTCACGCAGGCCCGCTCGCTACTCGGATGGGAGCCGACGATCGCACTGCGCGAGGGGCTCGAACGCACCATCCCCGCGTTCCGCGACCGCCTCGGCCTCTGAACCCTCCCGTTCTGGCGTCACCCAGTTCGAAATACCGAACTTCCTGACGCCAGAACGATGGGGGAGGAGCTCAGCGGGCGCGGGACTCGGCTTCCTCGCGATGGCCGAGGTACCAGTCGACGGTGGCGCGCAGGCCTTCCTCGAACGACGTCGACGCCTCGAAGCCGAACAGCTCGTGGGCGCGGCTGGCGTCGACGCGCCGGCGCGGCTGCCCATCCGGCTTCGACGAATCCCACCGGACGTCACCGTCGAAGCCGACGGCGGCGACGATGAGCTCGACGAGCTCCTTGATCGGCAACTCGTGGTTGGCGCCGAGGTTCACGGGCTCGCCGCCGTCGTAGCGCTCCGTCGCGAGCGCGATGCCTTCGGCCGCGTCGTCGACATAGAGGAACTCACGTGACGCGGAGCCGGTTCCCCATACCTCGATGCGGTCGCTGCCCGTTTCCTTCGCATCGACGCACTTCTTGATGAGCGCGGGGATGACGTGTGAGACCGCGGGGTGGAACTTGTCGCCGGGACCGTAGAGGTTGGTCGGGATGAGGTAGATCGTGTTCTGGCCGAACTGCGCGCGGTTCGACTGCGCGTGCACGAGATGCGCGAGCTTGGCGATGCCGTACGGCGCGTTCGTCTCCTCCGGATAGCCCTGCCAGAGGTACTCCTCGCGGAACGGAACCGGCGGCTCCTTCGGGTACGAGCAGACCGTTCCGACGATCACCGTCTTCGGCGTATCGCGTCGGCGCGCCTCCTCGATCACGTACGTGCCCATGAGGAGGTTCTCGACGTAGAGATCGGACGGGCGCGCCTGGTTCGCGCCGATGCCGCCGACGCGGGCCGCGAGGTGGATGACGATGTCGGGCAGCGTCTCGGCGAACGCCTCCGCGACCTGGGCCGGCTCACGCAGGTCGTACTCGGTGCTCGTGGGTGCGATGACCGCTCCCGCACCGCGTGCACCGAGCACCGCGCACACGGATCGGCCCAGAAAGCCGGCGCCGCCCGTCACCAGCACTCGTTTGTCGGACCACTCGATCGGCTCGGGCATGGCTCGCCAGCCTACTGACGGCCAGGTGCCAGACTTCTCCGCGGCATGCGTGTCGGTATGACTCTCGAACAGTGCTGGCACGCCGTTCCCGGAGGCACCGCCGTCGCCGCGCTCGAGCTGGCCCGGGAGCTGCACGCACGAGACGACGTCGAGGTGGTCGGTGTGGCCGCCCGCCACTCGTCACCACCTCCGGCGGACTGGACACCACCGATCGCGGTTCGGCACCTGTGGGCGCCCCGGCCCGTGCTGTACGAGCTGTGGCACGCGCGCCTGCCCGGGGTCGACGTCGAACGCGCGACGGGACCGGTCGACGTCGTGCACGGCACCGCGGTCGCCTTTCCCCGCGCGGCCGCGCCCGTCGTCATGACGATCCACGACCTCGCGTTCCTGACCGACCCCTCGACGGTCACGAGGCACGGGTTGCGCTTCTTCCGGCGCGGCACCGAGCTCGCCCGTACGCGGGCAGGCCTGGTGCTGTGCTCGTCGAGGGCGACGATGGACGAGTGCGTCATCGCCGGGTTCGACGAGTCGAAGCTGCGACTCGTCCCTCTCGGCGTGCGCGTCGACCCGGCATCGGATGACGACGTTGCCCGCGCGCAAGCCGCGTACGGGATCGAACGGCCCTATGTGCTGTTCACCGGTACGGTCGAGCCCCGCAAGAACCTGCCGCGCCTGCTGCGCGCGTTCGCCCGGCTCGACCGCACCGACGTCGATCTCGTGCTCGTCGGGCCATCGGGATGGAAGGAGTCGCTGCACGACGACCTCGGCGCGATCGAGAGCCGCGTGCGCATGACCGGCTTCGTCGGGCAGCGCGATCGCGATGCGCTCGTCGCCGGCGCGCGTGCCTTCTGCTACCCGAGTCTCAAGGAGGGGTTCGGGCTGCCCGTGCTCGAGGCGATGGCGCAAGGAACTCCGGTCGTGACGTCACGCGGCACCTCCACCGAGGAGGTCGCGGGCGACGCGGCGCTGCTCATCGACCCAAAGGACGAGGGGTCGATCGCGCAGGCGATCGAGTCGATCCTCGACGACCACGCGCTCGCCGACCGGCTCTCGAACGCGGGACGGGCGCGGGCGGCCACCTTCACGTGGGAGCGCACGGCGGAGGCCGTGGTCGCTGCCTACCGAGAGGCGGCCGCGTGAGGCGGCTGCACGTGGGCGTCAACCTGCTCTGGCTCGTACCCGGCGTCGTCGGTGGGAGCGAGGAGTACACGACCCGACTGCTGGCGGCGCTTCTGGACCACCCGCAGGACGACCTCGACGTGACGTTGTT
>DASZHU010000078.1:0-9152 GCA_035937605.1 Acidimicrobiales bacterium
ATCCAGGCACCGAGCCGGCGGTGCTGTTCGTCGCGTTGCTGGGCGCGGAGCGCGGCTAACTAGCGTCTGACCCATGTTGTCCGCGGACGTCGCCGTGGTGGGCGGCGGGCCGGCGGGCACTGCGGCTGCCATCACGATCGCACGCGCGGGGTGCGACGTCGTGCTCGTCGACAAGGCTCGCTTCCCGCGCGACAAGTGCTGTGGCGACGGGCTCACCGCCGGGGCGCTCCGGTTGTTGGAATCTCTCGGCTTCGACCCCGGTGCGGTCGACTCGTGGCAACCGGTCGACGACGTCGTGGTTCGTTCCCCTTCCGGACACGAGGTGGTGTTTCCCCTTCCCCGCAGCCAGGGCCTGTTCGCGGCGGTGGCGCGCCGGGTCGACCTCGACAGCGCCATGATCGATCTGGCCCGCGGGGCCGGCGTGAAGGTGCTCGACGGCCACGCGTGCACGAACGCGACGTCGCTTCCGGATCGCGTCGTTCTGCACGTCGACGGCATCGGCCCGGTGCAGTCGCGCTACGCGATCGGAGCCGACGGCATGTGGTCGCCGCTGCGTAAGGCGCTGGGCGCGGCGACGCCTGGTTACCTCGGCGAATGGCACGCGTTTCGCCAGTACTTCATGGACGTCGGTCCGGCCGCGGCACGGGATCTGTTCGTGTGGTTCGAACCCGACCTGCTGCCGGGCTACGCTTGGTCGTTCCCCCTGCCGGACGGGCGCGCGAACGTCGGGTTCGGCATCCAGCGCGGCGGCAAGGTGGCGCGGGTGCAGGACATGAAGGCAATCTGGCCGGAGCTCCTCGCGCGTCCCCACATTCGCGAGGTGCTCGGCTCCCGCGCCGCGCCCGAGTCGGCGCACAAGGCATGGCCGATCCCGGCACGCGTCGACTCAGTCGCGCTCACCGAGGGCCGGACGCTCTTCGTCGGCGACGCCGCCGCGGCGACCGACCCGATGACCGGCGAGGGAATCGGGCAAGCACTCCTGACCGGCGTGCTCGCGGCCCAAGCGATCGAGCACGCAGGAGCACACGACGATCAGACGGCGCGCGCCACCTACGAGGCCGCGGTTGCTCACCACCTCGGCGTCGACCATCGGATGTCGATGGTCCTCATCCATGCGCTGCGGCACCGCAAAGGCGCCCGCGCCGCGGTCCGCCTCGCCGGTCTGTCGGATTGGACGCGCCGCAGCTTCGCGCGGTGGCTGTTCGAGGACTACCCGCGGGGCGTGATCCTCACGCCGTCACGCTGGCATCACGGGATGTTCACCGGAGCGGGCGCCTTCCGCTGACCGCTGTTCACGTCCCCGATACTCGAATGAAACGCGGCGTCCCTACCGTCGCGGTCATGGCACGCGGCGGTGCCCGCGCGGAGCGCCGCACCTCTCCCCCCGAGGTGCGGCGCGGCGCGGACCTCGCGTCCGTCCGGCAGTGCCGGAACCGCTAGTCGACCCAGGCCTTGAGCTTCTCGACGACCTCGACGGGGTTCGGTGAGAACGGTGTGATCGAAAGGTTCGTGACGCCGGCTTCCTTGTAGGCCGCGATGCGCTCTTTGATGTAGCCTTCCGAGCCGCAGAGCGACGTCTTCTCGAGCAACTCCGCGGGCACCTTCGCCATCGCCTCCTGCTTCTTGCCGGAGAGGTACAGGTCCTGGATCTCCGCGGCTTCCTTCTCGTAGCCGTACCGGGTGACGAGCGCGTTGTAGAAGTTGCGACCCCTCGCGCCCATCCCACCGATGTACAGCGCCGCCATCGCCCGGCTCAGGTCGCGCGCGGACTCGGCTTGTGCGTCGTCGTCGGTGATGCAGACGAGGCCACCCGCGCTGATCTCGAGCGGACCGAGATCCGGCGAGCGCTTCGCCGCGCCGGCGTCGAGTGACACGCCGAACACATCACGCGCTTTCTCCGGCACGAAGAACACCGGCAGCCAGCCGTCGGCGATCTCGGCGGTGAGCGCCACGTTCTTCTCGCCCAGAGACGCCACGTAGATCGGGATCCGCGCCCGAACCGGATGGCCGATGATCTTGAGTGGCTTGCCGAGTCCGGTGCCCTGCCCTTCGGGCACCGGGATGGGGTACATCGGGCCCGGGTTGGTGAGCGGGGCTTCGCGTGCCCACACGTCGCGACAGATCTTCACGATCTCGCGCGTGCGCGCCAGCGGCTTGTCGTACACGACGCCGTGGAAGCCTTCGATCACCTGCGGACCCGACGCCCCCAGACCGAGGACGCAGCGGCCACCCGACAGCGCGTCGACGCCGGCGGCCGTCATGGCGAGCAGCGTCGGGGTTCGCGTGTACAGCGGCAGGATGCCGGACCCGATCTGCACGCGTTCCGTCTTCGCCGCGAGGTAGCCCATGAAGCTCACGCCGTCGTAGCCGTAGGCCTCGGCCACCCAGGCGAGATCCAGGCCGGCCTTCTCGAGGTCGGCCACCTGCCGGGCCGATTCCTCGAACCCGCCGGCGTAGCTGATTGGCATCGACAGTTGCATCGTCACACCCCCAAGATTTCGCGGCGAGCCTTGCTGCGTTCGATGAGGTGCAGCGGCACTGCAACGCCGTTGACCATGACCGACTCATCGGCCGCCGCCGCAGCCGCCGGAGCCGCATCACCGCCACCGTTCGACGTCGCGACAAGGTCGTCCTCGCCGAGCTCGCGCCGACGCACGATGTTCGCCCACTCACCCGGCCGGGCAAGCTTGCTGCGGTCGATCGTGCCGCGCACGACGCCGTTGTCGAAGCGCACCCAGTACCGGATCCACGTCAGCCCCTCCGGAAAGATGACCTTTCCGGTCGTTCCCTCGGGGATACCAGGCATGTCCGCGGTCGCGACGACCCGTTCCTTCGGCTTCAGGACCGGATCGGTGGATTCCTTTTTCGACATCGGAGTGGGCACAGTAGTGGGGTGCCGGCGATCGACCCCAACGCACCGATCCTCGTGTTCGACGGCGACTGCAGCTTCTGCACGTCCTCGGCGCGGTGGATCGAACGCCGGCTGCCGTCGAGCGTTCGCGTCGAGCCCTGGCAGCGACTCGACCTCGACGCGCTCGGGCTGACCGAGCACGATGTGACGACCGCCGCGTACTGGGTCGACGAACACCAACAAACCCATCGGGGCAGCCGCTCGACCGCGAAGGCACTCGTCGCCGCCGGCGGCGGCTGGAGAGCCGTCGGCGTCGCGTTGCAGGTGCCACCCATCTCGTGGCTGGCTGCCCTCGGTTACGTCGTGATCGCCAAGAACCGCCACCGGCTGCCCGGTGGCACCCCGGCCTGCAAGGTCCCCTGACGGCGGTCAGAGGTCGGGAACTACGCCCGCCTGCCCGTGGCGCGAAAGGTCCGGGCGCAGGGTCGGGGTGCCGGGCCCGAACGTCACTGGCTCGATGAACATCCCACGGCTTCCGCCGTTCTCGTACCCGACCGCGCCGACCCAACCATGGAACGCGGCGAACCAAGCTCCCGCGCCGTCACTGACGAGCGAGATGGAACCAGGCCCGGCCACGCCCGCGCTCGTGTCGAGCCATGGTGGCGTCGGGTTGTCCTTCGGGCACGGTCCCGCCGGACCGAGGCAGCGCACGACATGTACCGCGTAGTCGGACGTGTCCCAGTCGCCCGCCGAGTAGAAGAGCCAGAGCTGACCGCCCGCACCGACGAGCTGAGGCGCCTCCACCTGGCTGCCGTCCTCGTTGGGATCGACCGTGATGAGCACACCCGGCGGCGACACGAAATGCGACGCAGTGGCGTCGAGCTGCGCGGACCAGATCTGGTCCCACCCGTCGATGGCGATGTCGTCGCTCTTCCAGACGAGCCACAGTGCGCCGGCGCCGTCGATGTAGACGTCCGGGTCGATCGATCCGCCGTGGTCGAGCTGGCACACGACCGGTGCGGCGTTGTCGTCACGGTACGGGCCCGACGCGCTCGACGCGGTGGCGCGGCCGATGCAGTGATCGCCCGAGGCGCGGTCGATCGCCGTGTAGAAGAGCACCCATTTCATGAAGCCCCGGTGGGTCACGGTCGTCGACCACGTGGCCCCCCGCACCGCCCAAGCACCCACGCTCGGCAGCGCATCGCCCACGTACGACCAGGCAGTGAGGTCCGTCGACTCCCACACCGGCACGTTGCCGCGGCGCAAGGAGTTGGTCGTGAAGGCAAAGAACCGGTTGCCGTCGAGGATCACCTTCGGGTCGGCGGCGTCCTCGGAGATGACGGGACCGTGTACGACGGTTGCAGTGGCGACGTGCGACGCGACGAGCAACGCCATCGCGGCGCCGATCGCCACGATGGCGACCCGCGCCCGTACGTTTCGCTTCGTGCCCGCGTCCAAGTTCGACCCCAACCCGCCGGGCCCACACCCGGCACCAGGCCAAGTTCGCCACGCCCACCCCCGGATCCTGCGGTCGTCCGCCGCGGGCTGTGCGATGGTGCAGCGATGAAACGATTCGGCGCGACGGCCGCGGCCGCCGCTCTCCTCGTTCTCACGGCGTGTAGCAGCGACTCCAAGTCCGGGGCGGCCGGGTCGAGTGCGGATCCGGCGGGGCCATCGGCCTCCCCCGGATCCGAGCTGGCGAAGGGCCCACCGCTCCCGTCGAAGGGACCGGGCGGGTCGGGCTGTGCTCCATCCGGCGACGCCGCAACGCTGCCGGACGGTTGGTGGGCCGGCCAGGTCACGAACGCGTCGGGGCTCTCGATCGACTTCGACCTCGAATGCGTTTTCGTCGGCGCGGGCGCGAACTCCGCGGCGGCCCAGGACGGCAGGCCGACGCCGGTCCACAACGACTTCTACGTGCGCAACCAGAACCCCAAGACGTTCCACGAGACGTTCAGCTCGCGCACGGGCCCGGCGTCGTGTGTGGCCGACGCGGCGACCCCGTTCGCCTGCACGGTCGGCGACATCCTCAACGTCTACGGCAACCCGAATGGCGCAGCAAAGGTGAAGGGGCAGACGGTGTTCGCCTTCCCACAACTCTGGCTGCACGTGTCGGGCGGAGTACCTGACTACGCGTACATGCAGTTCACGCGCTAGCTGAGAGATCCATGTCGTGCGGAAGGCCGAGCACGCGCTCGCCGATGATGTTGCGCTGCACCTCGCCCGTTCCACCGCCGATCGTGAGCGCGGGGCTGAACAGGAAGCCGTAGTACCACATGTCGGCCGGCGCACCGAGAGGGCCTGACGACGCGATCATCCCTGCCGTTCCGCAGAGATCGCGCGCGAGGCGCATGATCTTCTGCCCGTGCTCGTCGGCCATCACCTTGCGGATCGACGCCTCGGGGCCCGGTTGCTCCCCGCGGATCCGGGCGCTGATCGTGCGCAAACGGATCAGGTCGAGCACCTTCGCCTCGATGTGAAGCTGAGCGAGTTCTTGTCGCACGGTCGGGTCGTCGACGCCGCCGTAGGCGCGGACGACGTCGAGCAGATCCGACGCGGTCGGGCCTCGACCCCACAGCGCGCCACCACTCGAGAGCGAGACGCGCTCGTTGCCGAGCGTGACCTTCGCAAGCGACCAGCCCTCGTTCTCGTCGCCGACGAGGTTCTCGGCGGGGATCCGCACGTCGGTGAGGAACACCTCGTTGAACATGTGGACGCCGGTCATCTCGACGATGGGGCGGATCTCGATCCCCGGCGCGTCCATCGGGCAGATGAAGTACGAGATGCCCCTGTGCTTCGTGGCGGCGTGGTCGGTGCGGGCAATCAGGATCCCGAACTTCGACATGTGCGCGCCCGACGTCCAGATCTTCTGGCCGTTGACGACGTACTCGTCGCCGTCGCGCACCGCGCGCGTACGCAGCCCTGCGAGATCGCTGCCCGCCTCCGGCTCGCTGAAGAGCTGGCACCACACCTCTTCGCCGGCGAGCAACGGAAGGAGATAGCGATCCTTCTGCGCATCGGTACCGGCGTGCAGGAGCGTGGGCCCGGCCCAACCGATGCCGATCGTGTTCTCCGGGCGCCGCACCCCGGCACGGCGGAGCTCGTCATCGATCACGAGCTGGTGCACCGGGTCGGCATCGAGGCCGTACGGCTTGGGCCAGTGCGGCGCCACGTAACCGGCATCGGCCAGCTGCCGTCCCGTCGGCTGCGGGTGACGCGCGAGCCACGCCCGCACCTCGACGCGACGGGGGTCGTCGTCGCCGGGAAGGTCGAAGTCCATCGGCCGGCGACCGTAGCGCGCGGGCCGCGTCTCACACGGTTCGACGGTCGGGGGTCACGGCCCACACCAGCAGCGCCGCCACCCCGACGGCGAACCCGAGACCGAGGAGCCCGCTGCGGAGCCAGAGCGCACGAGTGAGGAGCGACCCGACCACGAGGCCGACGAGGCCGACGCCGACGGTCGCGACGAGACCGAGGTCGTCGTGACCCGGATGGACGAGGCGCGCCAGCGCTCCGATCACGAGGGAGAAGCTGACGATGATGAGCACATAGGCGACGAGCAACATGGAACCTCCTTCGATCACGGCATCATGCGGCTGGCAGGTGAGGGATGTGTTGGCTCGACGCGAGGAGTCGATGAGCGATCGCATACGCTCCGGCCTCGTGTCAGCGCCAACGGGATCGAACGGCTGGAACTTCGCGGATGTGTACGAGGTGGTCGCGGAGCAGCTCCCCGACGCACCGTGTCAGGTGCAGGGCGACCGCCGCGTCAGCTGGCGCGAGGTGGATCGCCGGGCCGACGGGGTCGCGAAGGTGCTCCTCGACAACGGCGCGCAGCGTCAGGACAAGCTGGCCCTGTACCTCTACAACGGCCCCCAGTACATGGAGACGATGTTCGCCACCTTCAAGGCGGGCCTCGCTCCGGTCAACACCAACTACCGGTACGCCGAGGACGAGCTCGTCTACCTGTGGGACAACGCCGACGCGGTGGCGGTCGTGTTCCACGGCTGCTTCACGGACCGGTGCGACAACGTGCGCGACCGCGTCGGCCTGGTGCATACGTGGCTGTGGGTCGACGACGGCAGCGGCCCTTGCCCCGAGTGGGCGATCCCGTACGAGCAGGCGGCCACGTCGGCGAGCTCGCGCACCGTGCCCCCACACGGACGCGACGGCGACGACCTCCTGCTGCTGTACACCGGCGGCACCACCGGCATGCCCAAGGGCGTGATGTGGCGTCAACACGACTTGTTCGTCACCCTCAATCCTCCGAGTGGCCTCGACTACGGCAGGACACCGGACCTCGACAAGGTGCGCGAGCTCTGCACGCAGCCGGGGCTCATCGCGCTCCCCGCCGCCCCGCTGATGCACGGCACCGGAATGTTCACCTCGCTCTCCGCGATGACGGCGGGCGGCTCGATCGTCACGCTCGAGAACCGCTCATTCGATCCGAGCGAGCTGCTCGATGTGATCGAGCGCGAGGGTGTGGCCGCGATCGCGTGGGTCGGTGACGCATTCGGCAAGCCGGTGCTCCGCGCCCTCGACGATCAGCCCGGCAAGTGGGACATCAGCTCGCTGCGCCTGATCACGTCGTCCGGCGTGATGTGGAGCGAGGAGACCAAGCAGGGTCTGCTCGGCCATCACGCCGGCATGCTGCTCGCCGACGCGTTCTCGTCATCGGAGGCGCTGGGGATGGGCACCTCGATCTCGCACGCCGGCGGCACGTCGCACACCGCGAAGTTCGCCTTGGGCGAGAACGCTCGGGTGCTCACCGACGACGGCCGCGACGTCGTGCCCGGGTCGGGCGAGGCCGGACGCGTCGCGGTCAGGGGCGTGACCCCCGTCGGGTACTACAAGGACGAAGAGAAATCCGCTCGTACGTTCATCGAGATCGACGGGGCGCGCTACTCGATCCCGGGCGACTACGCGACGGTGGAGGCCGACGGCACGCTGAACCTCCTCGGCCGCGGGTCGGTGTGCATCAACACCGGCGGCGAGAAAGTCTTCCCCGAGGAGGTCGAGGAGGTGCTGAAGCTGCACCCCGATGTGATCGACGCCGTTGCGGTCGGTGTACCCGACGACAAGTTCGGCGAGGCGATCACCGCGGTCGTCGAGGCCGCGCCGGGCAGCACGGTCGACGAGAGCGACGTGATCACGCACGTGAAGTCGAAGCTCGCCGCGTACAAAGCACCCAAGCGAGTTGTCGTCGTGGACTCGATCGAGCGCGCTCCCAACGGCAAGGTGGACTACAAGGGCGTCCGGGCTCGCGCGCTGGAGGCGCTCGGCTTGTCGTGAAGGGCGCGACGTCCGGCCCGGGTGCGGCGGTCGGGTTGGTGGCGGCGCTGCTCGTACTCGTCGCGGGCATCGCGGCGGCACTGACCCGCGGCGACTCGTCATCGACGTCGGCGCGGCCCCCGATCGTGTCGTCGACGCGTCCGGTCACGTCGTCGGCGGCGCCGAGCGGTTCGGCCGCTACGACGACGACCAAGTCGACGTTGCCACCGCTGGCGACGACACCGACCACGGCGTTCGACCCCGCGCACCCGCCCGCGAAGCCGGCGATCGGCTCACCGGAGGCAGCCGCGAACGGGCTGTGGGCGTCGTATACGTCGAACAACCGCGCCGCGGCGCAGCGATTCGCGACGGACGAGGTGATCAACGCGCTGTTCGACGTGCCGTTCTCGGGTGAGGAGGGCGTGTTCCAGGGTTGTCAGAAGCAGCCCGACGGCACGTTCGCGTGTCGGTACGACCAGTCCTCGACTCGCTACGAGATGACCGCACAGGCCGACGCGTCGGGCAGCTTCCAGATCGTCGTGCTGTCGATCGGTTCCGCCGGCTGAATTTCGATCGATCCGGAGACCGCCAGTACCGTGCCCGCCATGGCTGATCTGGGATTCGACGGCAAGGTAGCGATCATCACCGGCGCCGGTGGCGGGCTCGGGCGCTCGCACGCGCTCGACCTCGCGAAGCGCGGCGCGCTGATCGTGGTGAACGACCTCGGCGGTTCGGTCGACGGGCAGGGGGGCTCGCACACGGCCGCACAGAAGGTGGTCGACGAGATCAAGGCGGCGGGCGGCGACGCGGTGGCGAACTACGACAGCGTCGCCACGCCGGAGGGAGGAGAGTCCATCGTGCAGACCGCCATCGACTCGTTCGGCCGGGTCGACATCATCATCAACAACGCCGGTGCCGCCCGGGGTGCCGATCGGGTCCCCGTGGTCGACCTCGACGTCGCCCTGCGGCGCACGGTCATCGATGTCAACCTCAACGGCACGTTCGCGTGTCGGTACGACCAGTCCTCGAC
>DASZHU010000079.1:0-14123 GCA_035937605.1 Acidimicrobiales bacterium
TCGAGGCCCATGCCGCCGAACTCGCCCGTCGGCCACGCGACCGTGAAGATCGGCGCGCGGAAGCTGCCACCCGCCATCGATTGCGCGCCGAGGCCGTAGCCCTTGCGTAGCACGATCGTGAAGAACGGGACGGTCATGCTCGCGGCGACGACGAACATCCGGCTGAAGTGTCGCACCTGAGCGCTCTTCTCGGCCTCCGGGCCCACCATGAAGCCCGGGGTATCGCAGAGGAAGAGGATCGGGATGTCGAACGCGTCGCACAGCTGCATGAACCGCGCCGCTTTGTCGGCGGCATCGCTGTCGATGGCGCCCCCCAGGTGCATCGGGTTGTTGGCAATGATGCCGATGGGGCGGCCTTCGATCCGCACCAGCGCGGTCACGATCCCGACGCCGAACTCACGGCGAAGCTCGAGCACCGAGCCGGTGTCGCTCATCGTCTCGACCACGGTGTGCACGTCGTAGACGCGGAGCCGGTTCTCGGGGATCACCGCGCGCAGTAACCGCTGATCGGGGCAGTCCCACTCGGTCGCCTCGCCCTGGAAGTACGCGAGGTACTGTTTCGCGACCCGAACCGCGTCGATGTCGTCGTGCACGACGATGTCGACGACGCCGTTCGGGCTCTGCACGGAGATCGGACCGACATCCTCTGGCTGGTACATGCCGAGGCCGCCGCCCTCGATCATCGCCGGGCCGCCCATGCCGATGTTCGCGCCCTCGGTCGCGATGATCACGTCGCAGCAGCCGAGCAGTGCGGCGTTGCCTGCGAAGCAGCGACCGGAGACCACGCCGATGAGCGGGACGAGCCCGCTCAGCCGCGCGAACAACGCGAAGGCCATGCACTCGAGGCCCGACACGCCCGATGCGTCGGTGTCGCCGGGTCTCCCGCCGCCCCCTTCCGCGAACAACACGACCGGCAAGCGCAGACGCTCGACGAGCGCGAACAGACGATCCTTCTTGGCGTGGTTGCGCTGGCCCTGCGTGCCTGCCAGCACGGTGTAGTCGTACGAGACCACCGCGCACGGCCGTCCGTTCACCCGGCCGATGCCACCGACGAGCCCGTCGGCCGGTGTTTGCTCGATCAGCTCCTGCACCGAGCGCCGCGATCTCTGCGCCGCGATGACCAACGAGCCGTACTCCTCGAAGCTGCCGGGGTCGCAGAGGTCCGCGAGGTTCTCGCGCGCGGTGCGCAGACCGACCTTGCGCCGGCGCTCGACCGCAGCCGGCCGCGCCCCGTCGCGCGTCAGGGTCTGGCGCCGTAGCACCTCCGCCAGATCGGTGCGGATGGCGTCGAGGTCGATCTCCGCCGACTCGACGTGCTCGGTGTCGTCGTGTTGGATCTCCTCGACCGTGATGAGGGCGTCGCCCGGGAAGACCGTCGCACCAACGACGGCGGTGATCGACCGCACGATGCCCCCGACGTCCGCGGTGACGACGTGCTCCATCTTCATCGCCTCGATCACCAGCACCGCCGCCCCGGCGCGCACGGCGTCGCCTTCGGCGACGGCCACCGAGACGACAGTGCCCTGCATGGGTGCCACAACGGCGTGGGTCATCGCTCGGCCGCGTCCACCAGCTCCGCAGCGTCGTCCGCCGCCTTCCGCAGGCCGTCGAGGTCGAACCCGAACACGACAAGGATCACCCGGTCGACCCCGAGATCGGCGTAGCGCTTCATCCCGTCGGAGTCGGTGCCCGTGAAGTACGGGCTGACGCTGATCTCGACCTCGGCGCGACTCCGGCCCTCGTCCCCGAGCGCGCGGTCGAGCCGCTCGAGCGCCTCGGGCACCTGCTCGGGTTGCCGATTGAAGCCGAACCAGCCCTGGCCGAAGCGCGCGGCGCGCCGCAGCGCCCCGTCGCTCTCGCCGCCGACGTGGATCGGCGGATGGGGCTGCTGCACCGGCTTCGGATACATGCGGCACTCCGGCAGTTGGTAGTAGCGCCCGTCGTAGGACGACGGGTCGTCGACCCACAGCCGCTTCATCACCTCGAGGTGCTCGTCGGATCGCGCGCCCCGGTGGTCGAACGGCATCGCGACGGCGTCGAACTCCTCACGCAGCCAACCGATCCCGATGCCGAAGTCGACGCGGCCTCCCGACAACACGTCGACGTCGGCCACCTGCTTCGCCGTGTACACGGGGTTGCGCTGGCCGACGAGGCAGATGCCGGTGCCGAGACGCAGCGTCGTGGTGGTCGCGGCCACGTAGGCCAGTGCGGTGAGCGGCTCGAGCAGCCCCGAGTCACCGCCGCCCGGGAACCGACCCGTGTCGGAGTACGGGTACTGGCTCGCGTAGTCGTCGAACAACACGACGTGCTCGGCGACCCACAATGATTCGAACCCGCGCTCCTCGAGCGCAGGACCGACGTGGCGGACGAAATCGGGATTGGCGTTGAGCGTGCCGATCGGCACGAAGGCTCCGACCTTCATGGGCGGTCACGCTACGGCGTCGTAGACCGCTCGACCGAGATCGGCGATCGCTCCGAAAGCCACGGCCTCGGCGGGCCCCGGCTTGTCCGCGTCACAACACGGCAGTGACCACGGCCCTGACAGCGCAACGAGGAGCACATCGCCGTGCGGGGTGCTGATCACGCCCGCGTCGTGGGCCCAGCGCAACCGATCGCCGGTCTTGTGCGCGATGGCGGTACCCGTCGGCAGGCCCTTCGGCAGCCGGTCGTTCACCTGTTGCTGCTGCAAGAGCGCGTAGAGCGGCCTGGGCGCAGGGTCGTCGTGCGCGCGCTGCAGGAAGAGGGCGACGTCGTCGGCGCTGGTCTGCTGCGGTGAGTCGAGCGACGTCGAGATGTAGCCGTTGGCGTGAAGCGAACGATCGAGCGCGCCCTGCCCGACGATACGCAGACCGGCCGAGCCGCACGGGTTGTCGGACACCACGATCATGTCGTGGATGCACTGCTGCACCGTGCGCCCGTTGCCGTCGCCCGCGGGCGCGTCCGGTGAGAGCGCGCCCCCGTCGATCCGCCGCTGCAGCTCACTTGCGACGAAGAGCTTGTAGAGGCTCGCGCTGGGCACGACTCGATCACTCAGATGGTCGGCGCGAGCTCCGGTCGACAGATCGATCGCCACGATGCTGAACGGCACCTCGTGCGCGGCGGCGAACTCGTCGACGATGGACTGGAGCCGACTGGCGGTGACGGCGGCCGGCACCCGTGCCGGACTCGAGGTGGTCGTGGTCGCCGTCGGCGCGCTCGACGCGACTGGATCGCCCGTGGAGCCGTCGGCCGATGTCGCGGTGCCCGCCGCGGACGGCGACACGCTGTCGCTACAGGCCGCGGTGAGAAGGACGATCGCGAACGCGGTGCCGAGGCGCGCGGCGAACCGACGCCGGGTCACCTTGGTTCGAGGATCACCAATGGGATGTCGCGATCGGTGCGCGTCTGGTACCGCGCGTAGCCCTTGTAGGCGCTGACCACCTCGGGCCACAGGCTGATCTTCTCGTCGGGCGTTGCGACGCGTGCCCGCATGTCGCGTGTGATCCCCTGCATCTCGAGCTGCACGTGGGGTTCGTCCCGCAGGTTGAGGAACCAGGCCGGCTGGCGATCGTCGCCGCCATAGCTCGCCACGAGCACGACTCGCTGGTCGTCGTGGACGGGGCTGGTGAGCATCGTCTGGCGCGTCTTGCCGCTCTTGCGTCCGGTCGTCGTGAGGATCGCGACGGGCATGCCGAAGCCCTTGCCGCCGATCCGCCCGCCGGACGCGTGCACGACGCCTCGATGGAAGACGTTGAACGCCCTGGCGGTCAGGTCCTTGAACATTGTGGCCGTGTCAGCCATGGCGTCCCCTCGGGTCGCACGCGCGGCCCGTGCCGGCGCTACTCGCCATCCAGCAGACCACGCCGGCCGCCCTGCTCGCCACGTGCCGCTACGAGATGCGGCGGGGACGGCCGTTGCGGAGCGCAACCGCGTGCGCACCGAGCACCGTGATCGCGAAGAGCGCCGCGATCCACGCGAGGGCCGACGGCGTGGCCGACGCACCGCGGGGGCGCACCGCCGCGACGGCGGTGTACGGACGAGGCGCCGCCGCAACCTCGTGCACCTGGTTCACAACGGGCGCGGGCGCGGTCACCGCGGCCACGATCGGCGAGGGAACGGGCGCCGGCGCGGGCGCGGGTGCAGGGTCGGGCGCGGTCGGCGGTGCCGGCGCGGGGTCGGGCGCTGGTGCAGGGTCGGGCGCAGGAACGGGGGCGGGCGCGGGTGCGGGCTGCGGCGCCGCCCCGGGACCAGTGGGGAGCCGGAAGACCTCGGAGACGAAGAGCCGGCCGTCGCTGCCGGTTGCGCTCGCGATTCCGACCTCGGTGTAGTCGGGGGAGAGGATGTTCGAGCGGTGCGTCGGCGATTGCAGGAACGCCTGCTCGATCTGATCCACGTCGGCGCCGACGCCGACGTTCTCACCGACGAGCTGCCAGTTCGAGACCTCGGAGGTGAGGTTCGGGTTGTGGTACAGCTGGAGTGAGGCGGCCATCCGCTGCGCCTGGCCCAACGCGACATCGACCAGATCGGGGGCTACGGCGTAGCGCGCGAGCCCCGACGCGGCGCGCGCGCTGTTCGTCTCCGCGACGAACCGCGAGTCGTCACTGGACGACGCCCGTGCTGGCGAGATCGCGAGGAGTCCGATGGTGAGCGTGAGAGCAGCGAGAGCGATGAGTCGGCGCACGTCATGGATTTCTCCGTCGTTCGTCCGGCCCCTGCGGGCTTGGACATAGAGGGCGAAGCCCCGGAACCGCTCACTCGTACCAACGCGACCGCAGTCGGGCGGTCATCTGAACGCGTACCGTGACGGTTTGCGACAATGTGGCTTTCGCGCACATCGCTGCGCACGTTCCGTGCCCAAAGTTTTTCTGTGCCAGCGAGGCGTAACGTGCCGCCGATGCCAACGAACATCGTGATCTTGGGCGCTGGCTTCGGCGGGTTGGAGTTGTCGACGCGGCTCTCCGAGGAGCTCGCGGACGAGGTGCGAGTCACGCTCATCGACAAGAGCGATTCGTTCGTCTTCGGCTTCGCGAAGCTCGACGTGATGTTCGGGAGGCGCACCCTCGACGAGGTGCGCCTCTTCTATCGCGACATCGCGAAGCCGAGCGTCGAGTTCCGCACGGAAACGATCATCTCCATCGATCCGCAGGCACGGCACGTCGTCACCGACCGCGCGGAATACGACGCCGACATCCTCGT
The DNA here is from genome assembly GCA_035937605.1 of Acidimicrobiales bacterium. Lineage (GTDB taxonomy): Bacteria > Actinomycetota > Acidimicrobiia > Acidimicrobiales > JACDCH01 > DASUCS01. The sequence continues at coordinate 5,176 of DASZHU010000079.1, forward strand.
CGTGGCACTGGGAGCGGACCTCGACCCGACGGCAACACCCGGTCTCGTCGACGGTGGGTATGAGTTCTACTCACCCGAGGGCGCGAACCGGCTGCGCGACGTGCTGCCGACGTTCGAGTCGGGTGTCGCGGTGATCAGCGTGCTCGGCGGCTTCTTCAAGTGTCCGCCCGCGCCCAACGAAGCGGCGTTCTTGCTGCACGACTACCTGTCGGAGCGCGGGGTGCGCGACGCGGTGACGATCTATCTGCTGAGTCCGCTCGGCAAGCCGATTCCGATCTCCGACGATACGTCGGTGGCGATCGCAACCATGCTCGAAGAGCGCGGGATCCAGTACTGGCCGAGCTCGTTGGTGACGCGACTCGATGTGGCGCGCAAGGTTGCGCAGCTCGACGACGGTCGCGAGTTGGCGTACGACCTGTTCCTCGGCATCCCGGTGCACTGCGCTCCGCCGGTGGTCGTCGAGTCCGGCCTCACCGATCCGGACGGGTGGATCGCCGTCGACCCCGCCACGTTCGCGACGAGATTTCCCGACGTGTACGCGGTGGGCGACGTCACGAGCGCGCCGGTGCCGCGCGCCGGCGTGATCGCCGAAGGGGAGGCTCGCACCGTCGCCGACGTGCTCGTCGCGCGCCTGAAGGGTGGTGCCGCCCCCGAGCCGTACCAGGGTCGGGTGATCTGTTACATCGAGATGGGCGGCGACCGCGTCGGTCGTGTCGACGTGAACTTTCTGTCGGGGGCGGCGCCGACCGCCGTGTTCAGCCCGCCCTCCGCGGAGCTCTCGCAGGAGAAGCAGGAGTTCGGCGCGACGCGCCGGGCGCGCTGGTTCGGTCGCTGATCCACGGCGCGGGCGGCGCGCCGGGTCAGGGTTGTCCGGGCGCCTTCGTCGGCGCCGCTCGGAAACAGCTCGCGGAGTACGGGAAGTCCTGCGTCATCACGTAGTGGTACGTCGTCACGCTCTTGCCATCGAGGGTGATCGCGCTCGTGAGGCCCTGGCACTCGTCGAGGTCACTCGTGGTCAACATGTTGTGGTCGCCGACCCGCGGACCCGTGATCGGGAAGCCATCGAGCGCGAACCCGATCACGTCGCGCACGCTCTTGTCTCTGATGCACGAGCTCAGCGAGTGGTAGTGGTACGTGCCGGTGATCTCGGGGTGGCCCTGGCAGCCGTCTTGTACCTCCCACGCGCCGGCATCGCGCAGCTCCGCATCGAACGCGTCGAACAGCTCGACGCCGGTGGTCATGACGCCCACTTGACCGCCCATGCAGTGAGGTGTGGCGTCCGCGCTCGGGCTCGCGGGGAGCGAGTACGTGACCGACTGCGCCTTGATGCTGTTCGGGTTCGGATCGATCTGCGCCGCGGGGTCGTCATGGGCCACGGGGAACACGCCGGTGGTGTGGTCCTTGGGAAGGTCGTTGGTGACGATCGTGCGGGCGCCACCGTCCAGCGTGATGGTGATGGCGCCCGGCCACGTGACCGCTCCTTGCACGGACACCTTCTTGGTGACGTCGTAGGTCGCGCCGTCCGCGCTGAACCACGGGCCTCGGGTACGGGCGCCGCCCGCGTTCGGTCCCCCCGTGTGGCAGAGGAACACGAAGCCCTGCTTCGGGGCGTCGGTCGTGTACTTGCCGTCGCCGACCGGGAGGATGCCGCTGGCGTACTTGTCGCCGTAGTCGTGACTGTCGTCGAGCGTGACGGCTGAGTTGCTCGCGGATGCGCGTGCTGATGCTGACGTCGGCGCAGCAGACGATGTGGTCGTCCTCGCCGGCGACGAGCAGCTGACGAGGCCCACGAGCGCGCTCAGCGCAATGGCACTGCGCCCTGCGCCGCGAGACGCGTTCAGTTGACGCGCATCCGGCTGGCCGACCGGCGCTCGGCCCAGTGCGTGCGAGTGTGCGCGAAGTACGGCGGGCGATCGGCGAGCACCGTGGTCTCGAGCCACAGGCGCTTCAGATGACGGATCGTGCCACCGACGCGGTCGTCCTCGTAGGCCGTACGCCCGTGGAGCACGTGGTAGTTGTTGATGAACTGTATGTCGCCGGGCTGCAACTCCATCAGCACGTGGTGCTGAGGGTCGTCGGCCATGCGCACGACTTCTGCCAGCGCTTCTGTCTGCGCGGGAGTGAGTCGAGGGGCGTCGGCGTGACGTTGCGACGCGACGATGTACGGCGGGATGCAGCGCACGAAGAGCCGATCGTTCCACTCTGTGAACACGGGCAACGAGTAGAAGCCCTTGCCGCCGGGCGCTTCCTCGCCGCGGAAGTCGTACGGAAACATCTCGTAGAGAGCGGCGGCGAGCTCTGGACGCGTCTCGACGAGCCGATTGTGGATGGTCACCGAGTTCGCGACGGCGGACAGCCCACCGGCGCGCCCGTTCTCGAGGCACAGCAGTCCGACGAGATCCGAGCCGTCACAGTGGAACGGGAGCGCGATGCCGCCGATCTGGTTGCCGCGCACGGTGGGGTCGTTCACGGCGACGTGCTGATCGGTCACGTCGCCGAGCACGTGCCCGTGCTTGTTCTGCTCCCACGGCTCGCCGAGGTGCATTCCGATGCCCCAGTAGATGACTTCCATCTCCGCCTGCGTGTACGCCGCCCGATCGATGCCGCGGATGCGCACGAAGCCGCGACCGTTGATGAGCTCGTGCTCGATGTCGAGGAGGCGCTCGTGCAGCGTGGGCAGAGGGAAGTCGTTCTGCTCGATGTCGAGCACGTCCTCCGACTTCGCGAGCGCGTGGCGCAGGGCATCGTCGATCTCGCGGCGTTCGGCGTCGCCGAGAACCTCGGTCCAGATCGACTCGTCGGCCATCTGGTCCGACGTCCACTCGCACTGGGGCTCGAGAATTCTCGGCGGGTTGGGCATTGGATGCTCCTGTCGACGGCACCGCCCAGTCTGCTCGCGATGCCGAACCCCGCGACCATCGTGTATTGGCACCCCCCAGCGGCCGAGCCAATGCACGATGGTCGCTGGTCCACCGTCTCGTTCGTCCCCGGGGCGCCGCCGCGCACTTGACTCGGCCCGAGTTGCGAGACCAGCGTGTGGTGTTGTCAGCTCCGGACCTCGGTCGGCGATGGGGTGAAGGGCGTGGATACTGACGGATTCCTGATCGCGCGTCGGCTCGGCGCGTCGCGGTCGTCCCGCACTCTGGGCAGCGACGCGGCCGACTCCGTGATCGATCTCACCGATGGTCATCAGGCGTGTCGCTACTGGCGAGATCGGGGCGTCTGGCAGGCCCAATGCGTCTGCGGTTGGATCGGCCAGGCCGCGACTCGCCGCCAGGCCGTGAGTAGTGCCCACAGTCATCAACGACTCATGCTCGAAGAACAACGGTGGGCGGTGAGTCGTGCGAATGGTGTTCGTCCGGATCCACCGCGAGAGCGCGCTCCTGACGCGGGCGCTGTTGGGTGACGTCAAGTCCATGACCGGCACCGAGCGGTGAAGGTGCCCGGCGAATGCCGACGGGAGGGTCCCTGGTGCCCGACAAGACCAACTGGAAGCGAGAGCCGGACGAGCACGACTATCCGGCCGCGGTCGAGTATCTGACTCTTGTCATGACGCCCAAGGTCGCCCGAGCGACTGTCAAGGCGCTACAGAAGGCAACGGTCGAAACCCGTAAGGCCAAGGACCTGCTGCGCGCGGGTCGGCTTCCTCTCCTGGCGTCGGACAACGTTCACGTTGCCGCGGATCTCGCCAAGGTCAGTAAGGGCGTGAAGCTCTCGCCGGTGCTGGTGTTGCGCGGCGACCTCTGGCGAGGCTGGCCGCTGATCGTCGCCGACGGCTATCACCGGATCTGCGCCAGCTACTACGTCGACGAGGACGAAGACGTGCCCTGCCGCATCGTCGACGTGCCGCGGTGACCCACTTGATGACGAAGTCCAACCGCGTCGTGGTGTTCACCGTCGCGTTGGGAGTCGCACACCGGATCGCCACCCGCCGGTCGTAGCTTCAACAGCGGTTGGTGACACGGGTCCAGGTTCGTGTGCCCCCGGGGTGCGACTGGACCGCTGGTCGTGTCGACGGAGGGCTCCTTGGGTGCTCGGGAGCCGTCCGTCGGCGCTCAGCGGTCAGCCGACTCGTCGGCCGGTCCGGTTGGCCTTCAGAGTCCTGAGCATCACTTCGCGTCGCTTTCTGGCCAGTTCGTCGAATGCGGCGACGATGCAGGTTCGGCACGGCATGGTCACTCGACCGGCGTCATCCATCACCGGCGACACGCGATGAGAGGGATGCGCGGCGTAGGCGCTGCTGCACCGCAGTCCACATGAAGGGCAGAAACCAGTGTGAGCGCTCGGTCGCAACGGTCGTCTCCTCGCTCGTCCTGTGGTGGGCCACACCCGCTGTCACGAGGGGGGCTGTGGTGACATTCGGTTGTGCCCACCGCGCTCGCCAACGTATGTGTGGCAGTTGAACACGGCGTTGCCGTCCTGTGACACCCCGGTCGACGGTCCTTGAACGCTCGGAAGATCGCGGTACGACAGCAACGGATCCACCGACGAGTCGGTCTCGGTCGACGCGTGTGGGGCTGCGAGGGGAAGGTCGGCGACGATGCGGGCACCGCCTGCTGCTTTGGCCTTGTACAACGCTCGGTCGGCGTGGCGCTGAAGCACGGTGACGTCGAGACTGGCGATCGTGTGGGTGGTGGCCCATCCGCCGCTGGTGTCCACGAAGATCGGTTCGTGGTCGTAGGTGACTCGCCGCCGGAGGGCTTCGTGCAATCGACGGACGGTGGCTTCGATGCTCTCGCGGTCCAGGGGCGGAAGCACGACGGCGAACTCGTCGCCGCCGATGCGACCGGGCACGGAACCGGTGGGCGACCACTCTCGAAGACGACGGGCAGTCTCGACGAGCACGGCGTCACCCGCGGGATGGCCGTGCCGATCGTTGATGCGTTTGAACCGGTCGACGTCGAACAACACCAACGCGACCTCGCCGCCGTGGGGGTCTTCGACTCGTTCTTCGAGGGCGGTCATGAGCCGACGACGGTTGGCGACGTCGGTGAGGGGATCGGTGCTGGCCAGATGTTCGTAGTGCACGGCGAGCGACGCGAAGATCTCGGCGACGGCGACGGTCGCCAAGGTGGGGCCCGAACGCACGACGATGTCATCGAGACGATGGGCTTTCGGGCGATCGGCGATGGCGCGGCTCACGTCATGTGGATTGGCGTGGGTGTCGACGACCAACGCGGGCACTTCAATGGGCGTCGACGGGGCCCGGAAGGCATGGAGCGCTCGCCCGTAGCCGAGGCGACCGTTGAGGCGCAGCTCGACGCGCCCCCGGTCGATCAGACCGAGCGGGTCGCGGCCGTTGTCGACGACCACACACCGCAGATCCGGGTGCAACCGGAAGATCCGGTCGACGTCGTGGATGTCGACCTCGGTGAGGACCACCGCGGGTTGCGAGACTGACCACAGCATCGGTTGGTCCTTCATCTGCTGGCTCCGCCCGGTTCCTACGAGATCGTGCTGCCTTCATCGGCAGGTTCCGGCGCAGAGTGATCGCGGCACGGTGACATTCCAATGAACTCTCGACGCGCGCGGGTGGGGCGGGCCTCACCGCCCGCGCCCTCGCTCCCGTCCCCGTGACGTGTCGGCTGAGATCCGGCAGTAGGCCGGACGTGAGCCGACACGTTCGGCACCTGCGGAAAATTTGGTCGGGGAGGCGGGATTTGAACCCACGACCTCTGCGTCCCGAACGCAGCGCGCTACCAAACTGCGCCACTCCCCGTAAAGCTTGCTGACTGTATCGGACCCGCCGTTTTCCCCGGTACGGACTCCACGAGTGTGGGCCAGTACGTGGGCCGCGCTCAGGTCAGCAGCGGCTCCACGGCATCGGCGGGGATGCCTTCGTGGTACGAGCCCCCGTCGAGCAGCGCGGTGGCGGCCTTGCGCAGGCGGAACGCGTCGATCGGCTTGATGAGCCAACCGTCCGCATCGGAGCGACGGGCGAGGAAGATGTCGGCTTCTCGGTCGAGGAGCATCAGCACCGGGATGCGAGGCAGACGACCGGCGCCGGCCTCGAGGTGCAACGCCATGCACGTGGCCATCCCGCCCATGTTGCCGATCTGCAGATCGAGCACCACGAGTGCCGGCTCGTGCTCGGAAACGGCGGGCAAAACGTCCATACCGTGGCGCACCCACTGCACTGAGCGATCTGGTCCCGCGAGCGCCGCTTCGACCTCGTCGTGAATCCAATCCGCATCCGTTGCGACCAGCACGTCTGCCACTGGGCGAGGCTAGCGGTCGCCTACCCGGGGAACCATCTTGCGTCGAGGTGGCTACGATCGGCCAAGCCCCCGCCCTCCAGGAGGACGTGTTGCTCGAGATCCAGGTGGAGTCGTCGACCGACTACATCGTGTGTCGTCCGGTTGGTGAGCTCGACGCCTACACCGTTGGTCAGTTTCGTGAGCAGCTCGCAGAGCTGGCCACGTCGCGCCGTCTGCTCATCGACCTGTCGTCGGTGCCGTTCATGGATTCCGCCGGACTCGGCGCGTTGATCGGCGGCATTCGCCGCGCGCGTGAAGCAGGTGGGGATGTTGCCGTCGCGTGCAGCCGCCCGACGCTGACGCGCCTGCTGCACACCACCGGGTTCGATCGCATCGTTCCCGTGACCGAGACGGTCGAAGCGGCCGCGTCGGCGCTCGCCATCGCGGGCGACGTCTCCTAGCGCGCGTCGCACCGTCCAACTCTCCGCGCGCCAGACCACCAATTTCGGTAGCTGTACGCGCGGAGAATCCCGACGCCGCAGTTCTCCGCGCGCCTGACGACCGAGACGGTGGTTCCTGATCCGAATCGGACCCGAGGGCGCGTGGTCAGGGGAAGAGGTGGGTGGCGATCTCGGCGAGGCCGTCGAGGTCGTGCACGTCAGACTCGAGGAACGGCACGCGGAGCACCGGCGCGGGCGCGACGCGCTCCGCGAGACCCGCGAGGTGCTGTTCCTCGCGTGACGCGACGAGCCGGAAGTCGGCGAGGTTGGCGTAGAGCCCGCCGAGGTCGGTGCCGGCCATCGTCGTGGCCCGTTCCCTCGCCGCTTCCGCCAACCCTTCGCCGAAGTCCGGGTGCATTCGGTTCACGATGAGCGCGCGCACCTCGATGCCGGCTTCCGCGAGCCGGCGTGCGAAGAAGTCGGCCTCCTCCACCGTGTCCCGCCTCGGCGACGCCACCAAGACGAACGCGGTACGCGACGACGCGAGCAACTCGAACACGGTGTTGGCCCGGTTCTTGAACCCCTCCTCCATGCCGGAAAACGCAGTGAAGAACGTGATCGCATCGTCGATCACCTCCGCGCCGACCACCTTCGACAGCGTGCGCACGAACGCCTGTGCCGCCACGTTCGCCGCCTTCATCAGCCCACGCGTGGGCGCCATGAGAACGCGGTAGAGGCGATGATCGAGGAAGCGCGTGAGCCGTCGCGGCGCGTCGAGGAAGTCGAGCGCGTGTCGGGTCGGCGGCGTGTCGACCACGACGAGATCGAACTCGCTGGCCATGTGGAGCTCGTAGAGCTTCTCCATCGCCATGTACTCCTGCGTGCCCGACAGCGCGCCGGAGATGTTCTTGTAGAACCGGTTCTGCAGGATGCGCTCCGCCTGCTTCGGGTCGGTCGAGTGCCGCGCCACGAGATCGTCGAACGTCGACTTCGTGTCGAGCATCAGCGCCCAGAGCTCGCCGGGCCACTCTCCGTCGATGCGCGACGGCGTGTTGCTCAGGCCTTCGAGCCCGAGCGCGTCGGCGAGACGTTTGGCCGGGTCGATCGTCACCACGACGCAGCGGCGTCCCGCGCGGGCTCCCTCCAGCGCGAGCACCGCCGCGGTCGTCGTCTTGCCGACGCCGCCCGACCCCGCCGTGACGATGATGTCCGCGTCGCGCACGAGCGCGGCAACGTCGCTCACGGGCGCGCTCCCGCGAGCGTGTCGATCCCGTCGAGGAGCGACTGCGAGAGCTGCTCCAACTCACGAGGGCCGAGCTCCGCGTTGAACAGGTACGGAAGGTGCAGCTGCGGGAGCGGCAGTCGCGCGCCAAGGCGCGCGACCTGCTCGCGTTGCAGCTCCATGCGGCGACGGCGGAACGACGCGGCCGCACGCAACGACGCCGCCTCGCCATCGCGCAACGTGGTCGAAGCGTTCTCGGCCGCCACCATCGGATCGGTGTCGAGCCCTGCCAGCTCGTCGTAGAGACCGTTCACGACGACGGGGCCCAGCGCCACCCCGACACGGTCTTCGAGGTGGTAGGCGGTGTCGATCAGCTCGTTGACCGGTGTCTCCTCGGGCAACGTCACCAGCATCACCTGGCAGCGTTCGTGATCGGTGAGCAGATCGAGCACCTCACGCGCCTGCGTGTTGATCGGGCCCACCCGTACGGCATCGAGCAGCGCCCGCGCCGCGAGCAGGAACGTGATCGCGTGGCCCGCAGCCGGAGCGTCGAGCACGATCAGGTCGGCGACCTCGGCTCGCTCGAGCTGCTTCACCTTGCCGAGGATCAAGATGTCCTTGATGCCGGGCACCGCCGTCGAGACGATGTCGAGCGCGCCGGACGACATGAGCCGCTTGGAGATCCGGTTCATGCCGTGGTCGCGGAGGTACTCGAGGAGCGCGTCGTCGGGCGTCAGCGTGCGGCCCCGGACATTGGAAGCGAGCTCGACCTCGTCGTACGTCAACGACTCCTGACCGAACACCGCGGGCAGCCCTGACTTCCCCTCGACCTCGACGATGAGCGTGGACAGGCCGGATCGCGCCGCGGCGCGCGCGAGCGTGGCGGTAACGGTGGTTTTGCCGACGCCGCCCTTCCCGGCCACGATGACGAGCCGGGATGCAGCGAAGAACTGCGCTGGATCCACGGTCAACCCTTCGGAGCGAGCGTGCGCAGATTACCCAGGCGTACCGCCATCCTCGGCATTCTGCTGATGGCGGCGGCACTCATCGCGCCCCTTGCTGCGCCAGCAGCGGCCCAACCACAGCCGG
>DASZHU010000080.1:0-3933 GCA_035937605.1 Acidimicrobiales bacterium
AGTGGCCCGCACGTGGGCCGAGGTCGCGACGGCTGCGGCGGAACGCGGAGACGGCACCGGCATCTGTGGTGTGATCGACTTCCAGGCCGAGTCGACGACGTTTCCGTTCGGATGTCATGTCGCGGTCGTCGACGTCGACACGGAGACCGGCCACGTCACGTTGCGTCGAATGATCACTGTCGACGACGCGGGCCGCGTGATCAACCCGCTGTTGGTGGAGGGTCAGCGGCACGGCGGCATCGGGCAAGGTGTCGCACAGGCGCTGCTCGAAGAGGTGCGGTTCGACCCCGACGGCAACCCCATCACCGCGAACTTTGCGGACTACGGCGTCATCTCGGCGACCGAGCTACCCGACTTCGAGCTCGTCGCGATGGAGACGCCGACGCCGATGAACCCACTCGGTGCGAAGGGGATCGGAGAGTCCGGCACGATCGGGTCGACCCCCGCGGTGCAGAGCGCGGTGTGCGACGCACTCGCACATCTCGGCGTCCGGCACGTCGACATCCCGGCCACTCCGGAGCGGGTGTGGCGGGCGATCCGAGCCGCGCAGCCCTGACCGACTGACTACTGGAGCCCGGCGAACGCGCCGCCGTCGATGTGCAGCGCGGCGCCGGTGACGAACTTCGCGTGCTCGCTGCACAAGAACGCGACGACGCGGCCGAAGTCGTCGGGGTCTCCCACCTTTCCCGCCGGGATTCCCCGCGCCGCCGCGTCGGTGTCGCCCCCGTGCAATTGGAGAAGCCGGTTCGTCGCGTGCAGGCCGGGCTGCACCGAGTTGACCGTCACCCCGTCGGCGGCCACCTCGCTCGCCAGCGTCTTCAAGAAGGCGGTGGCGCCGGCGCGTGCGGTGTTCGAGAGGATCAGCGTGCTGATCGGCTGGCGCACGGAGATCGACGTGATCGCGACGACACGACCCCACTTGCGCTCCTGCATCGCTGGCACGGCTGCCTTGCACATCGCGACGACCGACATGAGGTTGAGGTCGAGCGCGTCCGGATAGGCCTCGACGGACGTCGACGCGAATGTTCCTGGCGGAGGGCCACCCGCGTTCGGCACCAGGATGTCGATCGAGCCGAGTGCGCTGGTGGCATCGGCGACGAATCCCGCCGCTCCCGCGGTCGTCGACACGTCGGCGACGATTCCGATCGCGCCATGGCCGATCTCGTCGATCGCGTCGTCGACCCGCGCCTTGTCGCGCCCACAGATCGCGATTCGCACGCCTTCGCGCGCGAGCGCGGCAGCGGACGAACGACCGAGACCCGACGATGCCGCCGCCACCGCCGCGGTCCGTCCGGAGATGCCGAGGTCCACGTGTCCAACCCTATGCTTCCCGCGGATGGTGACGGTCGAGTCGGTCGAGGGTGTGCAGGCCGCGCTCGCGGAGCACATGTATCTCGCGGACGAGGGACTGAGCACCGCCGTGTTCCTCTCGCTCCGCTTGCACCGACCGTTGTTGCTCGAGGGCGAGGCTGGTGTCGGCAAGACCGAGTTGGCCAAGGTGCTCGCCCAGTGGACAGGCGGCGAGCTCGTGCGACTGCAGTGCTACGAGGGCATCGACGTGAGCCAGGCGGTGTACGAGTGGGACTACGCCCGCCAGCTCCTGCACGTGCGGGCCGCGGAAGCAGCCGGCACCGCCACCGAAGCCATCGAGGACGAGTTGTATTCCGAGCGCTTCCTCGTTCGTCGCCCGCTCCTGCGCGCCATCACGCACACCGAGTCCGACGCGGTGCCCGTGTTGCTCATCGACGAGGTCGACCGGGCCGACGACGAGTTCGAGGCGTTCCTGCTCGAGATCCTGTCCGATTACTCCGTGACCGTGCCCGAGCTCGGCACGTTCCGCGCCACCACTCCACCAATCGCGGTCATCACCTCGAACCGCACGCGCGACGTGCACGACGCGCTCAAGCGCCGGTGCCTCTACCACTGGGTGGAGCATCCCGACCTCGATCGCGAAGTCGCGATCGTGCGGGCGCGTGTGCCACAGGTGAGCGAACGGCTCGCCCGCCATGTGGCCGCCGCGACGGCGGTGATGCGTGAGCGCGGCCTCTACAAGCCGCCGGGCGTCGCCGAGACGATCGACTGGGCGCTGGCGCTCGCCACGCTCGAACGCGACGACCTCACCGCGGACGCGGCGAACGCGACCCTGGGAACAGTGGTCAAGTACCGCGAGGACCAAGAGCGGTTGCGCCGCGACGGTCTCGACGACTTGGTGGCCGAGGCGGTCGGTCGTCGCGCCTGACCGCGCCGCCGTGGGCTTCGTGCGTGCCCTGCGCGCCGCGGGGATCGACGTCGCGGTCGGCGCCACGGTCACCTTCGCCGAGTCGCTCGTGGAGCTCGGGTTCGACCCGGAACGCCGCGTGTACTGGGCCGGGCGGGCCACGCTGTTGACCCGCGTGGAGGACGTGCCGGTGTACGACCGCGTGTTCGCGGAGTTCTGGCGCGGTCGCCGAGCGCCCGACGGGGTCGAGGCGGACGTCGAGTACGTCACGCTGGCGGTGGAGGACGGGCTGGGTCTCGACGACCTCGAGCCCGAGGACGACGCCCGCGACGAGAGCCCACCGGTCGTGGTCCGCGCGAGCACGCAGGAGTTGCTGCGGGTCAAGGACTTCGCGCACTGCTCGCCCGCGGAGCTCGACGAGACGCACCGGCTGCTGGCCGCGATGCGGCTCACGAGCGCGCGGCGCCGGTCGCGGCGGCTGCGCCCGATCCACCGGCACGGTCACGCTCCGCGGGCCCACCTCGACGTGCGGCGCACCGTGCGCCGCTCGCTGCGAGCCGGCGGTGAGCCGGTGCAGCTGGCACGACGCGGACCGGGCACGCGGTCGCGTCGCATCGTGCTGCTGCTCGACGTGAGCGGGTCCATGGACCCGTATGCACGCGAACTTCTTCGATTCGCCCACGCCGCGGTGGCCGGAGGCCGCCGCGTCGAGGCCTTCGCGCTGGGCACGCGGCTCACTCGACTCACCCGCGCCCTCAACTCGCGCGATCCCGACGACGCGATGCAACGGGCCACGGATGCCGTGGCGGACTGGTCGGGCGGTACGCGTCTCGGCGAAGGGCTCCGCGCCTTCAACGACGAGTGGGGTGTGCGCGGACTCGCCCGCGGCGCCGTGGTCGTGCTGCTGTCGGATGGATGGGAACGCGACGACCCGGCGATGCTGGCCGAGCAGATGCATCGACTGCGCCGAGTGGCCCATCGCATCGTCTGGGTCAACCCCCTCAAGGCGAGCGACGGCTACGAGCCGCTGGCCCGCGGCATGGCCGCGGCGCTTCCGTTCGTGGACGAGTTCGTCGAAGGGCACTCCCTCGCGTCGCTCGAAGCGCTCGCGGATCTGGTCGGAGCCGAATCGTGAAGGAGCTGCTCGCCGACATCGATCGGTGGAAGGCGGCCGGCAAGCGGGTCGCGGTCGCGCGCGTGGTTGATGTCGAAGGGTCGGGCCCACGCGATCCGGGCGCGGCGATGGCGGTGAACGAGGAAGGTGAGGTGACGGGCTCGGTCTCCGGTGGCTGCGTGGAGGGTGCCGTCGTCTCCGAGGCGCTCGAGATCCTCGAGTCCGGCGATCGCCGGCTCGTCACGTTCGGCTACAGCGACGACGACGCGTTCGCCGTCGGGCTGACCTGCGGCGGCACGATCCATCTCTTCATCGAGCCGCTCGACTGGTGATCTACGAACGGCTCGCGACCGCGCTTCGCGACAACCGGCCGGTCGCTCTCGCGACAGTGATCGAAGGCCCGCACCGCGGGGCCAAGCTGCTGCTCTCGACCGACGACGAGATCATCGGCACGCTCGGCGATCCGGACCTCGACCGAGTCGTCAGCCGCGACGCGCGCGGCGAGCTCTCCGCGGGGGTCACGATCGTGCGTCACTACGGTGAGCACGGCGAGGCCCGCGAGCGCGCCGTCGCGGTGTTCATCGAGTCGTTCGCGCCGCCG
>DASZHU010000081.1:0-3554 GCA_035937605.1 Acidimicrobiales bacterium
ACCCGTATCAGCTCCGGATCGGCGAGTTGGGCAAGTTCGATCTCGTCCATCTCGGCCTCGGGCCGGACGGGCACACCGCATCACTGTTCCCGGGTTCTCCGGCGCTCGACGCCGACCCGGGCCGGCTCGTGGTGATGAACGAGGACCCGAGTGGGCGGAACAGGCTGCCGAGGATGACGCTCACCCTGACCGGCGTCGCGCGCGCTCGGCTCGTGGTGGTGACCGTGAGCGGCGAGGACAAGCGCGACGCACTCGCGCGCGTGCGCAACGACGACGAGACCGCTCCGGGCAGCCACATTCGAGGGGACCGCGTCGTGTGGCTGGTCGATCCAACAGCCGCGGGCGACTGACGCCGCGTCACAGCTTCATCGTGAAGCGCACGTGCACGGTCTCGGGCACGGCGTCGGCGTCGGAGCACCAGGGCGACACCACCCACGAGTAGCCGGCCATCGCCGCCGCGCCCTGCAACTCGGGCACGAGCACGGCGGGGTCGCCGTCGAGCGCCACGATGGTGCAGCCGTCCCAGTCGTTGCGCTTCGACCGGCGGGCGAGCGTGACCGCCGAACCGCGGGCAAGCGTGAGATCGGGCACCGCCACCACGCCGGGCAGCACGATCCGCGGGTCGACGAACCGCCCGGCGACGGCGGGGCGGTCCGAGGTCCGTTGGAGCGCGGTCGTGCCCGTGGCCGCAAGCCGCCACGTCCGCAACTCGCCGCTGGCGACGAGACCCACACCCTCGAGGTGCGGGCCGTACCACTCCGGGTTCCACGGTCGACCGGTCGTGCCCGCGACGTGGAACCCGTCGACGAGCACGCCTGGTCCGTCGTCGGGGGTGAAGGACGCCGGCCCGGTGATGGTCGTGCAGCCGTGTTCACCGAGCCACTGCGCCGCTCGCATCACGAGCGCCGCGACGACCCGCGGGTCGTCGACCGAGTCGAAGAAGCCAAACCACCCATCGGTGGTGTCGCGCGTTGCGACGTGGGCGGTGATGCGCCCGGCGAGGGCTCCGGCCCGCCGGGCGAGGAAGTACTCCCCATCTCCGTCGTCGAAGAAGGGGTTGCGCTGTGGATCGAGCCGGGCGGCTTCGACGGCCGCGAGCGGAGGCGACCATCGCAGCTCGGACCGGAACTGCGAGTAGGGGAACTCCACGAACCGCCTGAACGCAACCCGACCGCTGATCTCCTCGACGGTGATGAGGGTCACGGCGCTTGTCTACTTCCCGGCGAGATACCGTCACGCCGTATGGCTGACCGCGACCTGCTCGCTCTGCCCCTCTCGGAGTTGATGGCGCGGGCCCGGTCGATTCGAGATCACGCGCACGGCACCCGCATCACGTTCTCGCCAAAGGTGTTCGTCCCGCTGACGATGCTGTGCCGCGACAAGTGCGGCTACTGCACGTTCGCGCAACCGCCCGCTCGCCTCGAGTCGCCGTACCTGACGCCCGACGACGTGCTCGCGATCGCTCGACGGGGCGCAGCGGCAGGCTGTCACGAGGCGCTGTTCACACTCGGTGAGCGTCCCGAGGAGCGGTACCCGGCGGCGCGCGACTGGCTCGACACGAACGGCTACACGTCGACCATCGACTATCTCGTCGCGATGTGCCGGCTCGTGCGCGACGAGACGGGGCTGCTCCCGCACGCCAACGCCGGCGCCCTGTACGCCGAGGAGCTGGCCGCGCTGCGGCCGGTGTCCGCGAGCCAGGGGATGATGCTCGAGACGATTCGCGACGATCTCGATTGCCATCGCGGCTCGCCGGACAAGACGCCCGAACGACGGCTGGCAACCATCGATGCCGCGGGCTCGCTCCACATCCCGTTCACGACGGGCATCCTCGTCGGCATCGGGGAGACCCGAGAAGATCGGGTGGCCGCACTCGTGGCGATCGCGTCTGCGCACGCGCGCCACGGTCACGTCCAGGAAGTCATCGTGCAGAACTTCCTGCCCAAGCCGGGTACCTCGATGCACCTGGCGCCGCCGTGCCCCGACGACGAGTTCCTCGACGCCATCGCCCTTGCCCGTGTGATCCTTCCGGCCGAGATCCACCTACAAGCGCCGCCGAACCTCAGCGACGACTTCGGCGTGCTCGTCGATGCCGGCATCGACGACTGGGGCGGTGTCTCGCCGGTCACGGCCGACCACGTCAACCCCGAACGTCCCTGGCCCGCGCTCGATCGACTCCGCGACGTGACCGACGCGAAGGGATTCGCCCTCGCGCCACGGCTCACGATCTATCCCGACTACGCACTCGACGCCGAGACGTGGCTCGACGGCGACATGCGTTTCCCCGTACTGGACCGAAGCGACGCCGAAGGTCTCGGGCGCGACGATCCCGGCGCGGCATTCCCGCAGACCGTGGGCGAAGTGCGCAACGTCGGCGACGGTGCCGAGGTCGTGCTGGTCGGCCGCCGTTCGACGCAGTGGTACTCCGGCGCGGACGCCGTGCCGCCGGTCCTCGTGCCGGGTCGACCGTCGGTCACCGCCGGGAGCTCGATCGGTGAGGTGCTCGACGGCGTGCGGCTCGGCCAGGAGCCCGGAATCGACGAGCTCGTCACCTTGTTCGGCGCTCGCGGTGGAGAGGTTGCTGCCGTCGCGCAGCTGGCCGACGAGCTGCGCGCGGCAACGGTCGGCGACGTCGTGACATTCGTGCGCAACCGCAACATCAACTACACGAACGTGTGCACGTTCAAGTGCCGGTTCTGTGGGTTCTCGAAGGGACCGCTCTCGCTGAACCTGCGAGGGAAGCCGTACCTGCTCACGCTCGACGACATCGCGGAGCGTGTGCGAGAGGCGTGGTCGATCGGCGCCACCGAGGTCTGCCTCCAAGGCGGCATCCATCCCGACTTCGACGGCGACTACTACCTCGACGTGGCGAGGGCGGTGAAGCAGGCGGCTCCGGACATCCACGTGCACGGGTTCACCGCGCTCGAGGTCACAGAAGGAGCACGACGGCTCGGCGAACCGCTCGCGTCGTACTTGCAGCGGCTGATGGATGCCGGTCTCCGATCGCTACCAGGGACGGCGGCCGAGATCCTCGACGATCCCGTGCGGGCGATCTTGTGCCCCGACAAGATCAACACCGAGGAGTGGCTCGAGTGCCACCGGGTGGCGCACTCGATCGGCCTGCGCTCCAACGTCACGATCATGTTCGGGTCGGTCGAGCAGCCGGTCTCGTGGGCCCGTCACCTCGTGCGCACCCGTGCGCTGCAGAAGGAGACCGGAGGGTTCACCGAGTTCGTCGGGCTTCCGTTCGTTCACATGGCCGCGCCGATCTACCTGCAGCGCCGGGCCCGGCGCGGCCCCACGTGGCGCGAAGTGGTGCTGATGCACGCCGTGGGGCGCATCGCGTACCACGGCCTGATCGACAACATCCAGGCGTCGTGGGTGAAGCTCGGTGTCGTAGGAGCGCAACAGCTCCTTCGGGCTGGGGTGAACGACCTCGGCGGCACGCTCATGAACGAGAACATCTCCCGGGCCGCCGGCGCGGCACACGGGCAAGGCATCGACGAGGACGCCTTCCGCGCGATCGTCGAGCCGGTCGGCCGCACCCTCGAGCA
>DASZHU010000082.1:0-9059 GCA_035937605.1 Acidimicrobiales bacterium
CACCCGAGGTCGTGCGCGCCGCGCATACGCAGGGCCGCTTCGTGGTGAACGCCGTATGCCCGCTCGTGACGAAGGTGCACCACGAGGTCAAGGTTCGCTCGGGCAAGGGGTACCACATCGTGTACGTCGGGCACCAGGGCCACGAGGAGGCCGTCGGCACGATGGCTGTGGCTCCGGAAGCGATCCACCTCGTCGAATCGGTCGACGACGTGCAGGCGCTGCCCGACTTCGAGTCGCCTGTCGCGTTGCTGGCCCAGACGACGCTGTCGCACCGCGAATGGTCTGACGTGCTCGACGCCACCGCGTCCCGATTTCCCGACATGTGGCGCCCGGGTCGCAGCGACCTCTGCTTCGCGACGACGAACCGTCAGTCCGCGCTCACGGCGATCGCGACGCAATGCGATGCCGTCGTCGTCATCGGTTCGGCCAACTCGTCGAACACACGCGCACTCGAGAAGCTCGCCGTCGAGTCGGGATGCAGACGCGTCGTGCGCGTGAACCGCCCCGACGAGCTTCCCGACGATCTCTCCGGCACGGTGGGTGTCACCGCAGGTGCGTCCGCGCCCGAGGAGCTCGTCGACTCGGTGATCGCGCGGCTGGCACCGGCTCAGGGTGTGGAGGAGGTGCGCATCACGACCGAGGAGGAGTACTTCCCGCCCCCGCGCGAGTTGCGTGAGCTCTTGTCCGCGATCGATCTCGTCGCCACGTTCACGCTGGGCGGTCCGGTCGCGGGCCGGCCACTCCTGAACGATCGTGCCATCGAGGCGAGCGAGGTCTTGGCCGCGCTGTTGTGAGGATGGGAGACTGAGACTCATGGCAACCACGTTCACCCGGATGGACGAGTCGACGGCCGAGCAGTGGGGCGTGATCGGCACCGAGAGCTACAAGAATCAGGGCCGCGTGGCGGACCGAGTGCTCGGCATGCTCGAGTCACTGTCCGACATCGTCGACGGGTTCGCCACCGACCAGCTGACCCACTGCCTGCAGACCGCCACGCTGGCCGAGCGGGCGGGCGCCGACGACGAGGTCGTGGTTGCCGCGTTGTGCCACGACATCGGCAAAGCGGTGTCGGTGCCGAACCATCCGCGCATCGCGGCGGAGATCCTCCGCCCGTACGTGCGCGACGAGGTCTACAAGATGATCCTCGTGCACCAGGACTTCCAGGGCCGGCACTACTACCACCACTTCGGCGGCGACCCGAATGCGCGCGAGCAGCACCGCGAGACACTGACCGCCGACGAGTTCGAGCTGGCCGAGCGCTTCGCCGACGAGTGGGATCAGATCGCGTTCGACCCCGAGTACGACACGCTGCCGCTCTCGCACTTCGAGCCATTGGTACGCAAGACCTTCGGGCAGGCGAAGCTCATTTAGCCGCGCGACGCTCGCGACTGGGCGTCGTCGAACAGCTTCTGGATCTCGGCCCGCAGCTGGTCGGTCATCTCCCGCACCGCGCGTCGCGACACGCCACCGCCCGGACGCGGGGCCGGCGGTTGCAGCGGCTGACCGATGACGACCGTGATCTTGGCGCGATGGATGAACTTCGCGCCCTTCGGCATGGCGGCCTCGGATCCGCCGATGCCGACGGGCACGATCGGCACCTGCGTCCTCGCCGCGACGTACGCCGTGCCGTCGAAGAGCTCCTGCACGACGAGGCCGGTCTGGCGGGTGCCTTCCGGGAACATCACGAGGGGTTGGCCGGATTCGAGCACCGAGGTCGACGTTCGCAAGGCCTCACGGTCGGCCGCGCCTCGGTGCACTGGGAACGCGCCGAGCGCATCCCAGATCGGGTTCAGGAACTTGTACTTCCAGATCGAGTCCTTGCCCATGTAGCGCATGCGCCGTGTCGTCAGGAGGCTCGCTAGGGCGAAGTCGATGTTCGAGCGGTGCACCGGGGCGAGGACGTACGCACCGGTCCCTGGGATGTTGTCGCTGCCGATGATCTCGATGCGGCCGAACAGCTTGGCGACGCCCATGATCAGCACGCGCACGAACCGGTAGAGCGCGATCTCCCACCGCTTGGGAAGGCGGGCGACGTTCACGCGAGACGTTCCATGAGGGCGTCGACGATCTGTTCGACGGTGCGGTCAGTGGTGTCGACGTGGAGCGCGTCGTCCGCGGCCGTGAGAGGGCTGTGGTCCCGGCCCTGGTCCAGCGCGTCGCGGCGCGCGAGCTCGGCCGCGACGGTCTCGTAGTCGAGCTCGCGGACCTCGTCGGCGCGGCGCTGTGCGCGCGCTTCCGGCGCCGCCGTCAGGTACACCTTGAGCTCGGCGTCGGGGAACACGACCGTCCCGATGTCGCGTCCCTCGACCACGCCGCCGCCACGATGGACCGCCCACTCGCGCTGACGACGGCGCAGCTCCTCGCGAACAGCGGGGTTGGCCGCCACGACGCTGACGGCACGTGTCACCTCGGGCCCGCGGATCTCGACCGTGGCGTCGATGCCGTCGACGGTCACCGCCTCGAGGGTGACCTCGATCGTGATGTCACGCACCAGCGCGGCGACCTTCTCGTCGTCTTCGGGATCGATGTCGCGGCGCAGCGCCGCGAAGGCAACGGCCCGGTACATCGCGCCGGTGTCGAGATACGCGAGGCCGAGGCGCTCGGCGAGGCGTCGCGAGACGGTCGACTTGCCGGACCCGGCAGGCCCGTCGATCGCGATCACTCTCATCGTTCGGGCAACTTAGCGAAGCTGGTCAAGCGCCTCGAAGTAACCGGGGAACGTCTTGGCCACACACGCCGGGTCGCGGATCTCGATGCCGGGCACGCGCAAGCCGACGAGGGCGAAGGCCATGGCGAGGCGGTGATCGTTGTACGTGCGGATGCGGGCGGGTCGCGGCGAGCCCGGCGCGATCGTCAGGCCGTCGTCCAGCTCCACCGCGTCGATGCCGCAGCGCTGCAACTCGGTCACCACCGCCGCGATGCGGTTGCTCTCCTTCCCGCGTATGAAACCGACTCCCCGGATCGTGGTGGGTGAGTCGGCGAAGACGGCGACCGCGGCGAGCGTGGGCACCATGTCGGACAGATGGCGGAGGTCGATGTCGATGCCCTGGATGACGCCGGCACCGCGTACGGTCGTCCGCCGCGCATCGCGCTCGACCGTGGCGCCCATCGCTTCGAGCACCTCGACGAAACGAGCGTCGCCCTGCAACGACGACGAGCCGAGACCCTCGACGGTGACCCGCCCGTCGAGCAGGACGGCGGCGGCAAAGAAGTACGACGCCGCCGATGCATCGGGCTCGATGGCGAACGTGCGGGGCTCGGCGAACGCCCGCATCACCGCGCCCGTCATCTCGACGTACGGCTGCGAGACGAGATCGGTCGTGACGTCGACGGTGAAGCCCGCCATCATCAGCCCCGAGACGAATTGACTCGACACGTCGCCGGAGGTTGCGACATGTCCCCCCCGCACGCCCGGACTCTCGATGACGACCGGCAGGAAGCCCGGCACCCCGCGCTCGTGCACGCCGACGCCGAGCGAGCGGAGCGCGTCGAACACGGGCGCCATCGGTCGCCGCCGCATGGGTGCGGCCGCGTCCACCTCGTAGCGGCCGTGACCGCGCGCCAGCAGCGGCACGATGAATCGGGCGGTGGTGCCGGACAGCCGCACGTCGAGATGGGCGTCGGTCGCCGGGATGTCGCCGCCCCGGCCGTGGACCGTAACGGTGTCGCCGACGACGTCGATCTCGATCCCGAGCGCTCGCAGGCAGTCGATCATCGCCTCGGTGTCGTCGGCCGCCAGCGTTCCCTCGAGCACACTGTTGCCGTTGGCGAGAGCGGCGCACACGAGCGCGCGGTTCGTGATGCTCTTCGAGCCGGGAACCTCGATCGTCGTGTCGGGAGGCCGCGAGAGCGGCTCGATCGAGAGCGCGTCGCTCATTCGAGTGTGCGCACCGCGGGGCGGTAGCCGCGGTCGACCAATCCACCCTGGAGCCGCTCGACTCGGTCGGCGGGCACGAGCAGGATCAGCACTCCTCGATCGCCCTCGCTCGAGTGCGCGATCTCGAGGTCGGCGATGCTCACGTCGAGCTCGGCTGCGAGGGTGGTGACATCGGCGAGCACCCCGGCGCGGTCGGGCACTGGCACGCGGACCTCGCACAGCTCCTCGGGGTGGGTGATGCGCGCCGGGAGGTTGCGCCGGGCCACGTGAGCTCGCTCGAGCACGCCGAGCAGACCATCTCGGTCGGACTTGTCGACGATGTCTCGCATGTCGCTCAGCCCGCTGATCAGCCGATCGAGCATCTCGACGATCGCGGGACGGTTCTCGGCGCAGATGTCGGGCCAGATCCCAGGATGGCCGGCAGCGATGCGCGTCATGTCGCGAAACCCGCCGGCCGCGAGACGTAGGAGCGCGCGGTGCTCTTCGGCTCGTTCGTCGGCGAGGTGCATCAACGTCGCCGCGGTGAGATGCGGCACGTGCGACACGACAGCGACGAGCGCGTCGTGGCGCTCGGGTGAGAGCGAGACGACGTCGGCGCCGAACGAGGTCACTGCCGATCGCACCGCGGCGAAGGCATCGTCATCGGTCGCCGCGGTCGGGGTGAGCACCCACACCGCTCCCTCGAACACGTCGGCGTCGGCACCCTCGAGCCCGTCCTGCTCCGAGCCCGCCATCGGGTGTCCGCCGACGAAGCGCGGGTCGTCGACGGCTTCGAGCACCGAGCCCTTCACGCTGCCGACGTCGGTCACGTAGCCGGCCGTTTCGTCGAGCGCGTGACGCGCCGCCGCGGGGATCGATTGCACCGGCACGGCGACGAAGGTGATCGCCGCGTTCCCATCGAGTCCCGTTGCGTCGAGGGCGCCGACGTCCTTCGCTCGTCGAGCCCGCAACTCGTCGGCGTCGGTGCCCGTCACACGCCAGCCGCGCGCTCGGAGCGCGAGGCCGATGGATCCACCGATGAGGCCGGTGCCGATGACGTTCGCCCGCTGGCCGGCCATGGGCTATTCGGGGAGGTCGTCGCGCAGACCGCGGGCGCCTTCGAGGTAGACGTGATGCAGGTCGCGACGGGAGCGTTCGGTCATGAGGTGGATGAGCACCCGGATGCACCGGGGCATGGCCCCGTCGATGTCGAGCTCGCGGGCGCAGATGAGAGGTACGTCGCCGAGGCCGAACTTGCGGGCGGCCGTGGCCGGGAAGATCGAGTGGATGTCGTCGGTGGCGGTGAACACGATGCTGATCAAGTCGTCGTGATCGATCGCGTTGCGCTCGAAGATCTCGGTCAGCAACGCGAGCATCCGTTCCGTGATGTGGTCCGGTTCGTCGACGTCGATCGTGGTCGCGCCGCGCAGTCCACGCACCGAAGGCATCGTCAAAGGGTAGTGGTCCCCGTCTCGACCGCCGCCGCCCGTTCCAGCGATCGCACCTCGTCGATCGTCAAGGGCCGCCACTCCCCCGGCCCGAGCGACCGATCGGCCAGCGGGCCGATCCTCGTGCGCACGAGGCGGGTCACGGGATGGCCGATCGCCTCGCACATGCGCCGAACCTGGCGATTGCGGCCTTCGTGGATCGTCATGCGAAGCACGGAGGGCTCGACGAGCGCAACCTTGGCGGGCGCGGTGCGGCCGTCGTCGAGCTCGACGCCTTCACGAAGCTGGCGGAGCGCACCGCGGGACGGCGTGCCGGTCACCTCGGCGAGGTACTCCTTCTCGACTCCGAAACGCGGGTGCGTGAGCCGGTGCGTGAGGTTGCCGTCGTTGGTCAGCAGCAGGAGGCCCTCGGTGTCCTGGTCGAGTCGGCCCACGGGTACGACGCGCGGGGCGTCGGGCACGAGGTCGGTCACGATGGGACGCCCGTGCGTGTCGGCCGCCGTCGTGACGACGCCGGCCGGCTTGTTCAGCAGGTAGTAGACGAAGTCGGCACGCGTGCCGATCCGGATGCCGTCGACCGCGATTTCGTCGGAGTCCCCATCGGCGCGGTCGCCGAGCGACGCGACCACCCCGTTGATGGTTACCGCGCCGGCGTCGATCAGCTCCTCGCAGGCGCGCCGACTACCGAGCCCGGCGCGAGCGAGGATCTTCTGGAGTCGCTCACTCGTTGGTGGCATCCAACGAGTCAGGCAGCAGCCCCTGTTCGAGCGCTTCGACGACGTCGGCGTTCGGCACGAACTGCCCGAGACCGGGGAGATCGTCGATGGAGGCGAGACCGAGACGCTCGAGGAACAGCGTCGAGGTGCCGTAGAGCACGGCGAGCCCTGGGCCGGAGTCGCGCGAAATCTCCTGGATGAGGCCGCGCTGCTGCAGCGTGTGCATCACGGAATCGACGTTGACACCTCGGATGGCGGACACCTGCGCGCGACTCACGGGTTGCTTGTACGCGACGATCGCCAATGTCTCGAGCGCGGCCGACGAAAGGCGCGCGGTCTGGCCGTCGAGCACGAAGCGCTCGACGTACGGCGCGAGGTCGGGATGGCTCTGGAAGCGGTAGCCGCCGGCCACCTTCACGAGCACGAACCCTCGATCCTCCGCCTCGTAGCTCGCGGCGAGCTCGGTGCACAGCTCGTCGACCGTCGCGGCCGGCAGCTCGAGGAGCTGCGCCAGCAGGTTGGTCTCGACGGGCGCCTCGGCAACCATGAGGATCGCCTCGATCGCCCGCCCGTTCTCACCCGTCATAGGTGTCCATCGTGGCCATGGCGCGCATCCAGCCGCCTTCCTCGGCCTGTTCGGCTTCGCCGCCGTTCCAGGTGATCGTGATGTCGCCGAAGCTGGTGAACTGATCGAGCTCGACGAGGCCCTGCTTGTACATCTCGAGCACCGCGAGGAACCGCACCACGATCTCGAGCCGATCGACGAGCGAACCGGTGAGCTCGCGGAAGGTCATGCGTCCGACGCGTGGCAGCTCGTCGAGCAGCTCCTCGACGGCGTCGGTGACGCTCGCTCTGATCGGCGCGACATGGTCGAGATCGACGCGCGGCAGCGGCTTCGGTGTGACCGCTCGGAGGAACGCATCCCGCACATGGGTGGCGCTGACGCCGGCGAGCAGATCGGGCGCGAGCTCGAGGAACCGGTCCTCGAGACCCGCAGTGCGCGGGTACGAGCGCCCCGCCACCGCCGAGAGGCGCTGCAGCGCTTGCGCCGCGTCCTTGAACGTCTTGCACTCCAGCAGCCGAACGAGCAGCAGCTCGCGCTCCTCCCACAGCGCCAACTCGTCGTCGAGATGGACGGAGTCGTCACCCGGCAGGAGCCGCTTCGACTTCAGCTCGAGCAGGGTCGCGGCGATCAGCAGGAACTCAGTCGCGACCTCGAGATCGAGGAGCTCGAGCCGGTCGAGCTCCTCGAGGTAGGCGTCGACGATGCTCGACAGTCGCACCTCGTAGAGGTCGACCTGCTCGCGAAGGATCAGGTGCAACAGCAGGTCGAACGGGCCCTCGAAGACCTCGGTCTGCACCTCGTAGGCCACGGCCCATCAGGCTAACAGTGCCGAGCGGGGCCGCCGCGCACCCCTAGAGTCGCAGAGATGGCACGGGTCTTCTCTGGGATGGCGCCGAGCGGTGATGCCACGCTCGGCAGCCTGCTCGGGGCCCTGCGGCACTGGGTGACGGCGCAGAACGCGGACGCGTACTACTGCGTGGTCGATCTTCATGCGCTGACCGTTCCTCAGGATCCGGTGGAGCTTCGCAGCCGCACACTCGAGCTCGCCACGGTGTTCCTGGCCGTCGGGTTGGATCCCGAGGTCTGCACGTTGTTCGTGCAGAGCCACGTCCACGAGCACACGGAGCTGGCGTGGCTCATGGAGTGCACGGCCGCGTACGGCGAGCTGAGCCGCATGACGCAGTTCAAGGACAAGTCCACTCAGCGCGAGTTCGTGTCGGCCGCGCTGTTCACGTACCCGGCGTTGATGGCGGCCGACATCCTCCTCTACGACACGGAGGAGGTTCCGGTGGGTGACGACCAGCGCCAACACGTCGAGCTCGCACGCGACGTGGCCGAGCGGTTCAACAGCCGCTACGGCGTCACGTTCACTCTTCCGAAGGCCGTCATCGCGGCCGTCGGGGCCCGGGTGATGGACCTCCAGGATCCGGCGCGCAAGATGTCCAAGTCGGAGGACGCGGCCGGCGGGACGATCTTGTTGCTCGAGGATCTGGGATCCGTGTCGAAGAAGATCAAGCGAGCCGTGACGGGCACCGAGTACGACCCTGCGCTACCGGGAGCCATGAACCTGCTATCGATCTTGGGCGCAGCCACCGGTGAGTCCGTGGAGTCACTGGCCGCGCGCTACTCCCAATACGGTCCGCTCAAGAGCGACGCGACCGACGCGGTGGTCGCGCTGCTCGAGCCGATCCAGCGGCGTTACCGCGAGCTGTCCGCCGATCCCGCGACCGTGGCCAAGATCCTCCAGCACGGCGCGGAGAAGGCGCAGTCCGTGGCCGCCGTCACGCTGGCTCGTGCCCGCACGAACATCGGCCTCCTCCCGTTGTAGCCGGGCTCAGTCGTCGTCGCAATCCTTCAGCACGCGCGCGACCTCGGGTGTGATCGTCCACTGGTCCGGCGGGCGGTGGTGCTCTCTCGTCCACGCTTCGGTCAACGCATCGCTTCCCGCCATCCCCAACAGGTCACCGCCGAGATCGGGGTGAAGGAGATACAGGCCAACGCGTCGCGTGAAACCGCGGCCGCGAGTCCAGACCTTGGCCTGTTCGCGCCCGACGATCATCCCGCACAACGTCGCGATCACGCGCCCGTAGGTGCGCAGGCCCGACTCGATCTTGCCGACGTCGTGGAGCAGCGCCGCGGCGAGGACGGGACGGCTGGCCTCCTGCCCGAGCGCGCGCTGCACCTCGCGCGCGACCCCGACGGCGTGGCGGCGATCGGGGTTCGACATCCGCTCCCAAAGCGTGACCTCGCCCGGGAGCATCTCGGCGCGTGCCCATTCGTCGTCGACGCGTGAGGGCCCGCCGGGGCGAAGCGAACCGAGGAACCGCCGGATGAGATGGCCCCACACGGGAGTGTCAGGCGTGGTCGATGCAGTGGCGTGCCGCAGGCATCGCCTCGAGCCGGGCCTCGGCGATGACCTCGCCGCACGTCTCGCACTTGCCGTACCGACCCTCGTCCATCTTCGTGAGGGCGCG
>DASZHU010000083.1:0-3972 GCA_035937605.1 Acidimicrobiales bacterium
CCTTGAGCGGCAGGCGCACTGATGTGCCGCGGATGCTCACCTCGTGCCGCTCTGGGTCGAGCATCACGTCGCCGACGAGCATCGCGTCACCCGACGGCACGGCAGCGACCTCCGTCGGGGTGCGCCGCAGCACGGCGCGGATGCGAGCGACGAGCTCCCGCAGTCGGTATGGCTTGGTGACGTAGTCGTCGGCTCCGACCTCGAGCCCGACGACCGTGTCGATCTCGGCGCTCTTGGCGGTGACCATGATGATCGGAACCTGCGATCGGCGGCGAAGCTCGCGGCACACATCGATGCCCGACACCTTCGGCAACATCACGTCGAGCAGTACGAGGTCGGGGCGCACAATGTCGAACATCTCGAGTGCCTCGCTGCCGTCGCGCGCGACGCGCACGCGAAAGCCCTCACGGCTCAGACCCACGGTGAGCGCCTCGACAAAGGAGTCTTCGTCCTCCACGACGAGCACGGTCGCCTCGCTCATGGCCTGGCTCCTACCCGGCCCGCATCGCGCCGGCTGCAGGGCCGGCTGGTAGCACGAGCGTGAACGTCGAGCCACTCCCCTCGCGCGACGCGAGCCGCACCTCACCGCCGTGGTTGCTTGCCACATGACGAACGATGGCGAGGCCGAGACCCGTACCGCCGGTGTCGCGGCTCCGACCACGATCGACGCGATAGAAGCGCTCGAAGATGCGCTCGTGATCGCGGGTGGGGATGCCGATCCCGTGATCCTCGATGTCGACCGCCACGCGACCACCGTCGGCCGACACGGACACCCGCACCTCGACCACCGAACCGGCATCGCTGTACTTCACCGCATTGTCGAGCAGGTTGTAGATGGCGGACACCAACTGTCGACGGTCGCCCATCATCGTGAGGTTGCGATGTGCCTCGGCCACGTGCACCTCGATGCCCTGCTGCTCCGCCGCGGGGCGCATGCGCTCCACGGCCTCCGCCACCACGAGGTGTACCGGCACGGGCTCACGCGTCGGCGCCTCTTCGGCTTCGATACGGCTCAAGGCGAGCAGGTCGTCGATCGTACGACCGACGCGGAACGCCTCGGTCAACATGCGTTCCGCGAGCCGGCGGCTGACATCGGGGTCGTCCTCCGCCAGCAGGGTCTCGGCCAGCAGCCCGAGGGCGCCGATCGGGGTCTTCAACTCGTGGCTGATGTTGGCCACGAAGTCTCGCCGCACCGCTTCGAGCCGCCGACGCTCGGAGACGTCGTCGATGATCCCGAGCGCGCCCACCGTGCGACGGTGGTCGTCGAGGGGGGTGACGGCGACAACGAGGGTGCGGCGGGGCGGCCCGAACAGGTCGAGCGTTCGCGTGGCACCGCTGCCGTCGAGCGCCTCGTGCAGCATCTCCTCGATGGCGGCGCCGACCAATGCATCACCGTGACGCGCCGACGAGAACGTGGTTGCCGCCTGGTTGCGAAACGTCACGTCGCCGTGTTCGTCACAGATGACGACGCCCTGCGGAATGGTCTCGAGCGCCTGCGCCATCCGGCCCACGGAAACGATCGCTTCGCCGCGCGCCAGCACCGAGGAGTCGATGGCCCGCTCGAGCCGCGCGAGGTGCTTGTCGAGGAATCGGTGGTCCTGCGCGGGTGATGTGTCCTCGAGCCGGATCGACGCGTTCACGACGCGCCGCACCACAGCGTGACGGGACCGCCAGTAAAGGAAGACCGCCAGCAGCAGCGCGAACCCAACGGCAACGGCGATTCCGATCGCCACGCCGTCAGACACGCGCACCACCAGCGCAAACATCACTGCTCTACCTTCTCACGCGGGAGCGGTGGCACGGCGCAGGGTGGCGCCTCAACGGACCTCCGCGGCGAGGTGGTCGGGGTCGCCCGTGAGCAGGTAGCGCAGGCGGGCCCCGATGATCGCCGCGTGATCGCTGATGCGCTCGAGCGAGCGGCCGGTGGCGAAAGTCGCGATCGCCACACGCGCCGCGTCGTCGCCGGACAGCCGCAGTAGCTCCGCCAGCAGCCGCTCGTAGAACAGGTCCATCGACCGCGAGTTCGTCGCGAGCTCGGTCGCGAGCTGAAGATCCATCGAGGCCCACGCTCGGAGCGCATCGCGGTAGCGCTCGATCACCTGATCGTCCATTGCCCGCAGGATGTCGTACGTCGGTGGGTTCGACACCAGCAAATCGAAGTCTGGCGCCAGCTTGATCACTCGCAAGGCGAGGTCGCCGATGCGTTCCAGCTCCGACAACACACGCAGCACCGACACCACGAATCGGAGATCCGAGGCGACTGGCGCCTCTCGCCGCAAGAGGTCGTAGCAGCGCTCGGTGAGCGACACGTTCATCGCGTCGATCTCGTCGTCGGCCGCGAGCGCGACGTCGACGACCTTCACGTCGCCGCGCTCGAGCACCTCTCGCATACGTTCGAGGTTCTGGTCGACGCGCACGGCCATCAGCTCGACTTGGAGCCGGAGCTGATCGAGCTCTGCAGTGAACGCTGTACGCGACATGACCTCGGCTACCCGAATCGGCCGGTGACGTAGTTCTCGGTTCGTTCGTCTGAAGGGTTGGCGAAGATCTTCTCCGTTCGATCGACCTCGACGAGCACGCCCGTGCGGACGTCGCTGGTCTCGTTGACCTCCGTGGTGAAGAACGCACATCGATCCGAGATGCGCGCCGCCTGCTGCATGTTGTGCGTAACGATCACGATCGTGTACTCGAGCTTGATCTCGGACATCAGGTCCTCGATGCGCCCGGTGGCAATCGGGTCGAGCGCGGAGCACGGTTCGTCCATGAGGATCACCTCGGGATTCACCGCGATGGCCCGCGCGATGCAGAGCCGCTGCTGCTGCCCGCCCGACAACCCGAGTGCGGACTTCTTGAGCCGATCCTTCACCTCGTCCCAAAGGGCCGATCGACGAAGGGCCTGTTCGACGATGTCGTCGAGGTTCTGCTTCTGGCCCCCGATGCGAGGGCCGTAGGCCACGTTGTCGTAGATCGACTTCGGGAAGGGGTTCGGCTTCTGGAACACCATGCCGATGCGGCGACGCACCTCGACCGGATTGACCGCGGGGCCGTACAGGTCGACGCCGTGATAGACGATCGTGCCGTCGACCCGCGCGCTGTCGATCAGGTCGTTCATCCGGTTGAAGCACCGCAGCACGGTGGTCTTCCCGCAGCCCGACGGGCCGATGAAGGCGGTCACCTCGTGACGGCGAATGGTCATCGAGACATCTCGGACGGCGCGGAATGCGCCGTAGAACACGGACAGGTCCTTCACATCGAAGACGACCGGCTGCTCCTCGGCGGGACCGTCGTGCAGCACTGTTGGTGTCACGTCCACGGAACGATTGACTTCCGGCAGATCGGTGGTGTCGGCTTCAGTGGGTGTCACGTCGTTGACCTCTTCCATTCGCAGCTCGGTCATCGCACTCTGACGAAGCGCGCCGTCACGAAGCGTGCCAGCATCGTAAGCACGAGGACCATGACGATGAGCGTGAGCGCCGCACCCCAGGCCAGCGGCTCGCCGCCCGGTTGGGTCGCATTCGAGAAGATCTGGGTCGACAGCGCCGTGTTCTGCTGGCCGAGTTGTGACACGAGGTGCGTGGCTCCGGGAAATCGGCTGATCGAGCCGATCGTGAACAGGAGCGGGGCGGTCTCGCCGGCGGCGCGAGCGATGGCGAGCATGCACCCGCTGGTGATGCCCGGGAGCGCCGCGGGGAGTACCACGCCGAGCGTCGTGCGCCAGGTTCGGGTGCCGAGCGCGGCGCTCGCCTCGCGCAGGCTGTCGGGAACCAGTCGGAGCATCTCCTCCGTGGCCCTGACGACGATCGGGAGCATCAGGCAGGCGAGCGCGAGCGCGCCGGCGATCGTTGTTCGCTGACGGAAGTGCAGCACGAACACGGTGTAGATGAAGATCCCCATGACCACCGACGGCACGCCGGTCATCACGTCGGTGAGGAAGCGGATGGCGGACGCCAGGCGGCCCCGCTTGCCGTACTC
>DASZHU010000084.1:0-8290 GCA_035937605.1 Acidimicrobiales bacterium
CAGCTCGGGGGGAAGCAGGCCCGCGAGCTTCAGCGGCGTCTGTCCCCCGAGCGACACGATCACGCCGCGCAGATCCCCCGTGCGCTGCTCGACGTCGATGATGTTGCGGACGTCCTCGTAGGTGATGGGCTCGAAGTACAGCCGGTCGGAGGTGTCGTAGTCGGTCGAGACCGTCTCCGGGTTGCAGTTGACCATGACCGTCTCGTAGCCGGCGTCCCGCAACGCGAACGCGGCATGCACGCAGCAGTAGTCGAACTCGATCCCTTGACCGATCCGGTTCGGCCCCGACCCCAGGATCACGACCTTGGGCCGGTCGGCGAGGCGGACCTCGTCGTCGTCCTCGTAGGTCGAGTAGTGGTACGGGGTCTCCGCTTCGAACTCGGCCGCGCACGTGTCGACGGTCTTGAACGTCGCGGTCACCCCGTGTGCCGCGCGCGCGGCCCGTACCGCGGCCTCGTCGGCGGACCACAGCCAGGCCAGCTGCGCGTCGGCGAACCCGAGTCGCTTCGCGCGGCGCCAATCGGCTCGTGTCATCGCATCGGGACGCTGGCTCGTCAGGTGGACGCGCTCGTCGACGATCTGTGCGATCTGGTCGAGGAACCAGGGGTCGACCTTCGTCGCGTCGTACAGACGGTCGATGGTGATCCCGCGGCGCAGCGCCGCCTCGAGCTGGAACGGACGGTCTGGCGTGGCAATCGCGGCACGAGACACGAGCTCGTCATCGCTGAGATCGTCCAGCATCGCCTCGGCGGGGTCGCAGTTGAGCCCGCGCCGGCCGTGTTCGAGAGAGCGCAGCGCCTTCTGCAACGACTCCGGGAAGGTCCGCCCGATGGCCATCGCTTCGCCGACGGACTGCATCGACGTGCCCAGTACGCCGGTGGTGCCCGGGAACTTCTCGAATGCCCAGCGCGGGACCTTCGTGACCACGTAGTCGATGACGGGCTCGAAGCTCGCCGGCGTCTTCTTCGTGATGTCGTTGGGGATCTCGTCGAGCGTGTAGCCGACCGCGAGCCGCGCCGCGATCTTCGCGATCGGGAACCCCGTGGCCTTCGACGCAAGGGCGCTGCTGCGAGACACCCGCGGGTTCATCTCGATGATCACCATGTCGCCGTTCGTGGGGTCGAGCGCGAACTGCACGTTCGAGCCGCCGGTCTCGACGCCGACTCGACGGATGCACGCGAACGCGGCATCGCGCATCGCTTGGTACTCGACGTCGCTCAGCGTCTGCGCGGGCGCGACCGTGATCGAGTCGCCGGTGTGCACTCCCATCGGATCCAGGTTCTCGATGGAGCAGATGACCACGCAGTTGTCGGCGCGGTCGCGCATCACCTCGAGCTCGTACTCCTTCCATCCCGCGATCGAACGCTCGAGAAGGATCTCGCTGATCGGGCTGGCGTCGAGGCCGTTGCGGGCGACGCGCTCGAGCTCCTCGTGTGTCGATGCGATACCGGTTCCCTTGCCGCCGAGGATGAAGGCCGGACGGACGACCACCGGCAGCCCGATTCGATCCACGACCTCGAGCGCCTCGTCCATCGTGTGGGCGATGCCCGACGGAGGCACGGAGAGGCCGATCTCCTGCATCGCGAGCTTGAACTGCTCGCGGTCCTCCGCGGTCGTGATCGCTTCGGCGTTGGCGCCGATCATCTCGGGAGTGCCCGGCACCCCGATCTCTCCGCGCTCGTGCAACGCCATCGCGAGGTTCAGGGCCGTCTGCCCGCCGAGCGTCGGCAACACTGCATCGGGGTGCTCGCGCTCGATGATGCGCATGAGGATCTCGACGTCGAGCGGTTCGACGTACGTCGCGTCGGCGAAATCCGGATCGGTCATGATCGTTGCCGGGTTCGAGTTGGCGAGGATGACCCGGTAGCCCTCTTGGCGCAGGACGCGACACGCCTGGGTACCCGAGTAGTCGAACTCGCAGGCCTGCCCGATCACGATCGGTCCCGACCCGATGAGGAGGATCGACTCGATGTCGCCGCGTCTAGGCATTGCGCGCCATCAGCTCGTCGAAGAGACCGAACAGGTACGACGCGTCGTGCGGGCCAGGGCCCGCCTCTGGATGGTGCTGCACGCTGAACGCGGGAGCATCGATCACCCGCAGGCCTTCGCACACCCCGTCGTTGAGGTTCACGTGCGTCATCTCCGCGCGCCCGGAGAGCGAGTCGGCCACGACCGCGAAATTGTGGTTCTGGCTCGTGA
Organism: Acidimicrobiales bacterium; assembly: GCA_035937605.1. Lineage (GTDB taxonomy): Bacteria > Actinomycetota > Acidimicrobiia > Acidimicrobiales > JACDCH01 > DASUCS01. The sequence continues at coordinate 2,200 of DASZHU010000084.1, forward strand.
TCTCGACGGCACCGGTGTCGATGCGCCGCACGGGATGGTTGCCACCGTGGTGGCCGAACGGGAGCTTCTCCGTGCGGGCTCCGATGGCGAGCGACAGGAGCTGATGGCCGAGGCAGATGCCGAACACGGGTACGGCGCCGAGGAGACCGCGGATCGCGTCGATCGCGTAGGGCGCCTGCTCCGGGTCGCCGGGACCGTTCGAGAGGAACACGCCGTCGGGGTTCCGGGCCAGAACCTCCGACGCCGGCGTGGAAGCGGGCACGACCTCGACGGCCGCGATCGCGCCGAGGTGGCGCAGGATCGTCGCCTTGATGCCGAAGTCGTAGGCGACCACGCGCTTCGGGCCGCTTCCGACGACGTAGGGCTCGCTCGTCGTGACCGACGCGACCAGGTCGACCCCCGCCGTACCGAGCTCCGCGGCGGCGGCGGCCTTGAGACGCGTCTCGTCGGCAGTACCGAACGCGCCGGGCATCGCGCCCGCATCGCGAAGGTGGCGTGTGAGGCGCCTCGTGTCCACACCGGCGATCCCGGCCACGCCGTGGTCCCGGAGGAACGCGTCGAGATCGCCCTCGCTACGCCAGTTGCTGCGCCGACGCGCGAGGTCGCGCACGATGACACCCCGGCAGAACGGCGCGCGGCTCTCGCGGTCGTGGTCGTTGACGCCATAGTTGCCGATGTGCGGATACGTGAACGTGATGATCTGACCGGCGTAGGACGGGTCGGTGATGACCTCCTGGTAGCCGGTGAGCACGGTGTTGAACACGACCTCGCCGGCACTCACGCCACCGGGCACGTCCGCGCCGATGGCCTCGCCCTCGAACGTCGTGCCGTCGGCGAGCACGAGCGCCGCTTCGCGCACGGTCACGGTCATCGCTGCGCCACGCCGTCCAGCACGACCGGCTCACCCCAGAGAAAGGTGTGGCGCACCCGCCCGGAGAGCGTGCGCCCGGCGTACGGCGTGTTGCGGCTGCGACTGGCGAGCTGCGCCGGATCCACCGTCCACGTGGCGGTTGGGTCGATCACGCACAGGTTCGCCGGCTGGCCGGCGTCGATCGGCCCGCCGTGGGTGCCGGCGACGCCGGCGATCATCGCGGGACGCCACGAGAGGAGCGCGAGCACCTCGGGCAGCGGCAGGTCGAGTTCGGTCAGTGCGAGCGCGAGCGCGGTCTCGAGCCCGAGCATCCCGGGAGGCGCCTCGTCGAACGTGGATTCCTTCAGCTCCTGCGCGTGTGGCGCGTGGTCGGTGGCGATCGCGTCGACCGCACCATCGGCGAGGCCCGCCTTCACCGAGGCGACATCGCTCGCGGTGCGCAGCGGGGGGTTCACCTTGAAGACGGGGTCGTAGGTCGAACAGCACTCATCGGTCAGCGTGAAGTGGTGCGTGGTCGCCTCGGCCGTGACGGCGAGCCCACCCGCCTTCGCAGCGCGCACCATCGCGATCGAGCCGTCGGTCGAGAGGTGCTGGAAGTGCACGCGCGCGCCCGTAAGGCCGGCGAGCGCGATATCGCGCATGACCATCAGCTCCTCGGCCTCGGACGGGATGCCGGGGATACCGAGCCGGCTCGACCACTCCCCCTCGTGCATGTGACCACCGCTCGACAGCGACTCGTCCTCGCAGTGCTGCGCGAGTGTGACGCCGAGGCCGGACGCGTACTCGAGAGCACGGCGCATGAGCCGGTTGTCCTGCACGCCGTTGCCGTCATCGGTGAAGAGGCGCACGCCGAGCGCAGCCATCTCCGCCATCGGTGCGAGTTGCTCGCCGGCGCGGCCGACCGTGATGGCGCCCGCGGTGTAGACGTCGCACGACGCCTTTCGTCCGAGCTCGAGCACGTCGCGGACGACCGCGGCGGAGTCGATGGCGGGGTCGGTATTCGGCATCGCGACCACGGCGGTGAAGCCACCGAGCGCGGCGGCGCGGGATCCTGTCTCGACGGTTTCGGACTCCTCGCGCCCCGGCTCGCGCAGATGCGTGTGGAGGTCGACGAGCCCCGGCGCGACAACGCAGCCCGACGCGTCGACGACCCGGGCGGCCGACAGATCGGGGCCTACCGCGGCGATGCGGCCGTCGTCGGTAATCAGCACGTCGGCGACCCGTTCGCCGGTCGAGTCGACGACCGTTCCGCCCTTCAGCACGAGCATCGTCATCGCAGCTCCACCCCGCTGCCGAGCAGGAGGTAGAGCACGGCCATCCGTACCGCCACGCCGTTGCGCACCTGGTCGACCACCACCGAGCGAGGAAGGTCCGCGACCTCCGCGGCGATCTCGACGCCACGGTTCATCGGTCCGGGATGCATCACGAGCGCGCGTTCGTCGAGGAGGTCGACTCGGCGTCGGGTGAGGCCGTACTGCGCGGTGTACTCGCGCAGCGACGGGATGAGCGCTTCGGTCATCCGCTCGCGTTGCATGCGCAGCAGGTACACCACGTCACACTTCGGCAGCACCGCGTCGAGATCGTGGCTCACGCTCACGGGCCATCCGTCGAGGCTCGGCGGAAGCAGGGTCGGTGGCGCCACCAGCGTCACGTCGGCGCCGAGCGCGCTGAACGCAAGCACGTCGCTCCGCGCCACGCGCGAGTGCTTGATGTCACCGACGATCGCGACACGAGTGCCGTCGATCTGTCCGAGATGCTGGCGGATCGTGTAGCAGTCGAGGAGGGCCTGCGTGGGATGCTCGTGCCATCCGTCGCCGGCGTTGATCACCGACGCGTCGACCCACTCGGCGATGCGCCACGGGGCGCCGGCCGAAGCGTGCCGCACGACGATGCCGTCGACGCCCATCGCCTCGATCGTGAGCACCGTGTCGCGCAACGACTCCCCCTTCTTGACCGACGAGGTGCTCACGCTGAAGTTCATCGTGTCGGCGGAGAGCCGCTTCGCCGCCTGCTCGAAGCTCAGCCGCGTGCGGGTGGAGTCCTCGTAGAAGAGCCAGACGACGGTCTTGCCGCGAAGGGCCGGCACCTTCGGGATCTGACGCTCGCTGACCTCGACGAAGGAATCAGTGAGGTCGAGCACCTCGTTGATGCCGTCGGCGCCGCCGAGATCTTGGATCGACAGCAGATGACGGCTCATCGGCGGGCGCTCATTTCATCATCTCGCCGAGGTCGACGCCGTCCTCGTTGACGTCGACGACCTCGTCGCGACGGGTCGGGAGGTTCTTGCCCACGTAGTCGGGTCGGATCGGCAGCTCGCGGTGCCCACGATCGACCATCACCGCGAGTTGGACGGCGCGCGACCGGCCCCATGAGGTCAGGGCGTCGAGCGCGGCGCGGATCGTGCGTCCCGTGAAGAGCACGTCGTCGACGAGCACCACGATGGCGCCGCTGAGGTCGACCGGGATGTTGGTGACGGCCTCGGGCAGCACCGGCCGCAAGCCGTAGTCGTCGCGATGGAACGCGACGTCGAGCGAGCCGACCTCGACGTGGCGCCCTTCGATCTGCTCGAGGGCATCCGCGAGGCGCCGCGCGATCGGGACACCGCCGGTCTGCAACCCGATGAGCACGACATCGTCGACGCCGTGGTTGTGCTCGATGATCTCGTGGGCCATGCGCCAGATGGCCCGCTGCACGTCGTCGGCGTCCATGACCCGGCTCCGGGCAACGAAAACGCCCCCATAAGGGGGCGTCGAACGGCGCTCTCGTTCAGCCAAGCTGCAACTCCTGTCCGTGCGGGCCTCACAGGACCCGCTTCACGGTCAGACACCGAGCGTAGCACCCTCCCCCCGGAGGTTCTTGCAGTACCGGCGAAACAGAAATGTTCGCCGGTACTGCAACTACGGGACCGGCGGGTTCAGTGGCGGATGCGGAGGCGGAGGTCGTTCGCCTCCGCGACCCAGACCGAGGCCGGGTTGTCGGGGTCGACCTCGGCGAACAGGTCGGTGAACTCGAGCGCGTCGTGGAGCCACCGGGCGAACAGCCCGACCGCCCGGGTCGCCACCCCACGCCGGCGGTGCTCCGGGGCGACCCACCAACCCAGCTCGGCGCGGGACGGTCCACCCGCGAGTGGGATCATCCCGACCTCGCCGAGAACCGTGTCGTCTCCCGCGTCGGCCGGCGAGATCACGAGGTCGAGCGCGAGCGAGCGGTCGCGTCGCAGTTGCTCCGATGCGATCCATCGAAGTGCATTGTCCGGCCCGTGTTGCGGGGGCACCGCGGTCCAGCGCTGGATCTCCTCGTCGTTCCAGGCCGCGACCAGCGCATCGACGTCGTGCACGCTCCACGGCCGCAGCCGCACCATCTCGTCGGCGAGCGGCGGATCAGGCAGAGGGAGCACCCAACAACTCTGCCCGTTCCAGGAGGCTTCGGAACGACCTCACTCCGGTGAACGCCTCCGCCTGCATCCCCGCGGCTCGGGCCCCGTCGACGTTCGGCACCGTGTCGTCGACGAACAGGCAGCGCTCGACGGGCACCCCGAGCAGCCCCGCCACGGTTCGGAACGCGTCGGGGTCGGGCTTGGCCTGGCCAAGCCGGGCGGAGTTGAACACGACGTCGAACTCGAGATGGAGGTTTCGGGACTCGAGGTCGGCCTCGAGCTTGGTGCTCGCGTTGCTGAACAGCGCCAGCTTCACCCGACGAGCACGGCGTACCTCGCGCAGCAAGGCCACGACACCTTCGTCCACGGACCACCGCAGCGCTGCGAATCCACGCGTGACCGTGGCCGCGTCGCATCCGTGTCGCGCTGCGACCCGACGACCGATCTCGTCGGCCCACTCGTCGAAGCTGAGTGCGCCCGTCATCCCGCCGGCGAGCAGCTCCGGCTCGAATGCGATCGCCGAGAACGCCGGCACATCGAGGCCGAAGCTCGCAACCGTCTCGGCGAAATGGTCCGCGTCCCAGTGCCGGATCACGCCGTCGAGGTCGACGATCAACGCGTCCACCGGTGGCATCAGTCGTCGCGTCTCGCGATCGCCGCCAAGACGCCGTTGACGAAGCGGCTGGAGTCGTCGGTCGAGAACTGCGAGGCGAGCTCGACCGCCTCGGAGATCACGGCCCCGACCGGCACGTCGGGCTGGTGCAGCAACTCGAACGTGCCGAGCCGCAGCAGCGCCCGGTCCACGGCCGGCATCCGCTCGAGCGTCCAACCCTTCGCGTACGCGGCGACGAGTGCGTCGATCTCGCCGCGATGCTCGTCGACGCCGGCCACGAGCGCGCATGTGTACTCGTCCGGCGTCACCGGCAGCGCCGCGACGATCTCGGCGGCCGCCACGTCTTTGACCTCCGCCTCGTACAGCAACTCGAGCGCGCGCTCACGCGCCGCCCGCCGCTCGTTCACGCCCGCGTGATGTAGTCGCCGGTGCGCGTGTCGACCTTGAGGCGGTCACCGATGTTCACGAACAGCGGTACCTGCACGACGAGCCCAGTCTCGAGCGTTGCCGGCTTGCGGGCGCCCGACACGCGATCTCCCTGGATCCCCGGCTCGGTCTCCGACACCGAGAGCTCGACCGACGCGGGCATGTCGACGCCGACGATCTCGCCCTCGTAGAGCGCGAGCTCAACCGTTGAGCCGTCGATGATGAAGTTGGCGGAGTTGCCGAGCGCCGTGGGCGCGACGTGGAGCTGGTCGTAGCTCTCGTTGTCCATGAAGACGAAGTCGTTGCCGTCGCGGTACAGGAACTGCATCTCGCGCTTGTCGATGACGGCCTGCTCGACCTTCTCGGCGGCGCGGAACGTGCGGTCGACCACCGCGCCGGTTCGGACGTTCTTGAGGGTCGTGCGGACGAAGGCGCCGCCCTTCCCCGGCTTGACGTGCTGGAACTCGACCACCTGGAAGAGGCCCTCGGGCAGGTCGAGCGCCATGCCGTTCTTCAGGTCGTTGGTGGTGATGGCCATGAGTGCAGATCCCAGTTCTTCGATGCGTGCGTGAGCGGTCGCGCCCCGTCGGCGGTGACGACGAGGGTGTCCTCGATCCGGACACCGCCCTGCTCGGGAAGGTACACACCGGGCTCGACGGTGACGACGTGACCGGCGGCGAGCGTAGCAGTGGAGGCGTACGTGACCCTTGGGTCCTCGTGGATCTCGAGGCCGACTCCGTGGCCCGTACCGTGCGAGAACGCGTCGCCCCATCCGGCCTCGCCGATCACGGCCCGGCAGGCCTGG
>DASZHU010000085.1:0-3296 GCA_035937605.1 Acidimicrobiales bacterium
CGAGCGAGTCGGTAGTTCGAGTCCTCGTGCTCGAGGGGCACGCAGCGCTCGTCGCCCCAGTAGACGTCGACCTGCCACCAGTCGATCTGCGTACCGGCGTCGTCGGCGAGCCGCTCGTAGCACTTCCGCGCGGTGGATCCGCCGCTGAGCGCGATCGAATAGCCGTCGTTGGGTCGCCCGTGGAAGTTCTCGATGACGCGCTCGGCGAACTCCGCGGCGACGTCGTCGACGATGACGAGCTCTCCGAACATTGGGGGCAGAACGTACTCGGTCGGGCGGAGTCAGCCTTTCAGCTCGTCGGCCTTCGTCTCCAAGCTGGCGAGGAGCTCGTCGAACGACTTGCTGAAGCTCGCGACGCCCTCTTCCTCGAGTGTGCGGGTGACGTCGCCGACGTCGATGCCCGCGTGGGCGAGCTGCGCCATGACGCCCCGGGCGGTCTCGTAGTCGGCGTCGACGGTTCGAGCCAGCGTGCCGTGGTCTTCGAAGTCGTCGAGCGTCGTGTCGGGCATCGTGTTCACGGTGTCGGGTCCGATGAGCGTGTCGACGTAGATCGTGTCGGGGTAGTCGGGGTTCTTCGTCGACGTCGACGCCCATAGCGGTCGCTGCACGCGGGCCCCTTTGCCGGCAAGCGCCTTCCAGCGGTCGGTTGCGAAACGCTTCTGGAACAGCTCGTACGCGAGCTGAGCATTCGCGACGGCGGCCTTGCCCCGCAATGCGAGCGCCTCGGTTGTGCCGATGGACTCGAGCCGGCGATCGACCTCGGTGTCGACGCGGCTCACGAAGAAGGAGGCCACGCTCGCGATCTTCGCGACGTCGCCGCCGTTGCGGTCGAGCTCCTCGAGACCGGTGATGAACGCGTCGATGACCTCTCCATAGCGGTCGAGGCCGAACAGCAGCGTGACGTTGATGTTGATGCCCTCGCCGAGACATTGCTGGATCGCGGGCAGCCCCTCGGCCGTGCCCGGGATCTTCACGAACAGGTTGGGCTCGTCGATCGCGCGCCAAAGGTCTCGGGCGGAATCGACGGTACCCGCCGTGTTGCGGGCGAGCTCGGGAGCGACCTCCACGGACACGTACCCGTCGGCGCCCGTGCTGCGGTCGTACAACGGGCGGAGGATGGCGAGCGCCTCCTCGATGTCGGACTTGACGAGCTCCCAGTACGACAGCTCCACGGACATGCCTTCGCGCACCAGTGCACCGAACTGCGCGTCGTAGTCGGCCGCGCCTTCGATCGCCTTGGCGAAGATCGTCGGGTTGGACGTGATACCGCGCACGCCCCGATCCACCCACTTCTTCAGCTCGCCGCTCGTGATCCAGCCGCGCTTCAGGTTGTCGAGCCACGGGCTCTGCCCGTGCTCGCTGCTCAGATCCTGCAACTTCGTCACATCAGTCTCCTTCGTCGAGCTCGTCCAGGAGTTGCCGGGCGCGATCGGCGACGTTCGCCGCCGTGTAGCCGAACTTCTCCATGACCACGTTGCCCGGCGCGGAGGCGCCGAAGTGGTCGATCGAGACCGAGTCGTCGGCCCAGCGGTCCCAACCGAACGACGAGGCCGCCTCGACGGCGAGGGTCGGTACGTCGGCCGGGAGCACCTCTTCCTGCTCGTCGGCGTCGAGCACGTCGAACAGCTCCCAGCTGGGCATCGACACCACGCGCACCTTGAGGCCGTCGGCCTCGAGGAGGGGCTTGGCGTCGAGGCAGACGGAGAGCTCCGAGCCGGTGCCGATGAGCACGAGGTCGAGGTCGTCCTCGGCGACGTCGACGCCGTCGGATTCGGTCACGACGTACGCACCTTTGCGCAACCCCTGCGCCTGCTCCGTGGTGAGCACCACGGGAACGTCCTGGCGGGTGAGGATGAGCGCCGTCGCGCCCTTCTCCGCCTCGACGGCCACCTGCCACGCGACCGCGCACTCGTTCGCATCAGCGGGACGGATCAGGCGAAGGTTCGGCATCGCGCGCAGCGACGCGAGGTGCTCGATCGGCTGGTGGGTGGGACCGTCCTGGCCGAGGCCGATCGAGTCGTGGGTCCACGAGTAGATGACCTTTGCGTCACTTATCGCGGCGAGTCGCACGCCTCCGCGCATGTAGTCGCTGAACACGAAGAAGGTGCCGCCGACCGGGAGTGTGCCGTGGTGCAGCGCCATGCCGTTCATCACCGAACCCATGCCGTGCTCGCGCACGCCGAAGTAGATCTGACGTCCTCCGGGTTCGGTCTTGGACTGCACGCCGTGGTCCTTGATCACGGTCCCCGTGTTGCCGGTGAGATCGGCGCCGCCGGCCATGAGGCCGGGTACCACGTCGACGAGCGCCTGCAGGCATGCGCCGCTCGACTTGCGGGTGGCGACCTTCTCGCCGACGCTCCACGACGGCAGCTTCGACTGCCAGCCGTCGAGCCCGCGTCCTTCGAGGCACGCGTCCCACGCCTCGTGATCGATGTCGAGTGACGCGAACCGCTTCTCCCACTCCTCGCGGACCGATCGGCCTCGCACGCCTGCTTCGCGGTAGTACGCGAGGACGTCGTCGGGAATGTAGAACGACTCGCCCGGCGGCAGGCCGAGGATCTCCTTCGTGACGCGGATCTCGTCGGCGCCGAGGGGGTTCCCATGTGCGAACTCCGTGTCGGTGTACTTCGGCGATGGGTAACCGATGTGGCTGCGCAGGATGATCATCGACGGCGCGTCGTCGTCGGCCATCGCACGGCGCAGGGCCGATTCGAGCGCGTTCAGGTCGTTGGCCGCCTCGCCGAGGTTCTCGACGTGCCAGCCGTAGGCCTCGAACCGCTTGCCCGCATCATCGCTGTAGCTGAGCGCGGTGTCGCCGTCGATCGTGATGTGGTTGTCGTCGTAGATGTAGACGAGTCGCCCGAGCTTCAGATGTCCGGCGAGCGATCCGGCCTCGTGGCTCACGCCTTCCTCGAGGCATCCGTCGCCCGCGATGACGAACGTGTGGTGGTCGCACGCATCGGGGCTGAACCGGCTGCGTAGGTAACGCTCGGCGATGCCCATGCCGACGCCGTTCGCGAAGCCCTGGCCGAGCGGGCCGGTGGTGACCTCGACGCCCTTGGTGTGATGCACCTCGGGATGACCGGGCGTCTTGGAACCCCACTGGCGGAACTGCTTGACGTCCTCGAGCGTCAAGTCGCCGATCCCCGTGAGGCAGAGCATCGAGTACAGCAGTATCGACGCGTGTCCGTTCGACAGGACGAACCGATCGCGATCCGGCCAGTCGATGTACGACGCGTCGTACTTCATGATCCGCGTCCACAACACGTGGGCGAGCGGCGCCAGCGCCATGCCGG
>DASZHU010000086.1:0-1822 GCA_035937605.1 Acidimicrobiales bacterium
CGTCGTTGACGAGGTCTTCTTCCTCGAAGCCGCCCGAAACGAGGTTGTTGAAGTTCTCCATGCGCCGCCGTTGCCAGCCAGGCCCGAGGCTCGCCGCCCACTCCGGGTCAGTGGGGCGATTGGCCCGCACGTCGATCGACGACGGTGTGCGCTGGAACACGTACAGCTGTTCCGCGGCGTCGCCGAGATGGGGCACGCACTGCACCGCGGTGGCGCCGGTGCCGATGATGCCGACCCGCTTGCCGCGCAGCCCGGTGAGGTTCCCGTCGCAGTCGCCGCCGGTGTAGTCGTAGTCCCACCGGCTCGTGTGGAACGTGTGGCCCTCGAACGACTCGATACCGGCGATGCCCGGCAGCTTCGGCCGGTGCAGCGGGCCGTTCGCCATGCACACGAAACGGGCGCGGATGGCGTCGCCGCGATTCGTGGAGACGATCCAGCGCGAGATCTCGTCGTCCCAACGCGCCTCGGTCACCTCGGTCTGGAAGCACGCGTTCGCGTACAGGTCGTAGTACTTCCCGATCGCTTGACTGTGGGCCAGGATCTCGGGCGCGTGGGAGTACTTCTCCTTGGGCAGGTAACCGATCTCCTCGAGCAGCGGAAGGTAGATGTACGACTCGACGTCGCACATCGCCCCGGGGTACCGATTCCAGTACCAGGTGCCGCCGAAGTCGCCGCCCTTCTCGATCACGCGGATGTCCTCGACGCCGGCCTCGCGAAGCCGCGCACCGGCGAGCAGGCCGCCGAATCCGCCGCCGATGATGACGACGTCGACGGCGTCGGTGAGCGGCTCGCGCTCGAAGGGCTCGACGTACGGGTCCTCGAGGTAGCGGGCGAAGTCGCCGGTGACCTCGACGTACTGCTCATTGCCTTCGGCCCGCAGCCGCTTGTCGCGTTCCTCGCGGTACTTCTCGCGCAGCGCGTCGGGATCGAACGCCACCGTGTCCGTCATCCGGCGACTTTACGCGGTCTTCACAGGATTCTCTAAGGCAGCGGCCAGGGTCCGCACAGGTGGCCCGGCTTCGATCATGGCCAAACCCGATCCGAGGAGTTCGCAGATGTCCCGTTCCGAAGCCGTAGCACTCGACGCCGCCGACACGGCGGCGACCGCCGCAGAGACCCTCGAGCACGCGCTCTTCGAAGCGAAGCGGGTGCTCGTCGGCCAGGACCGGATGATCGAGCGGCTGTTCGTCAGCTGGCTCGCGCGCGGTCACTGCCTCATCGAGGGCTCACCGGGGCTCGCGAAGACGCTCGCGGCGGAGACGATCGCCCGCATCCTCGGCGGATCGTTCGCGCGCCTCCAATTCACGCCCGACCTCGTACCCGCCGACCTCGTCGGCACCCGCATCTACCGGCCGTCGCGGGAGAACTTCGATGTCGAGCTCGGACCGGTGTTCGCCAACGTCGTGCTCGCCGACGAGATCAACCGCGCGCCCGCCAAGGTGCAGTCCGCCCTGTTGGAGGTCATGGCCGAGCGCCACGTGTCGATCGGTGGCACCACCTATCCGGTGCCCGCGCCGTTCCTCGTACTCGCGACGCAGAACCCGATCGAGAGCGAAGGGGTGTACCCGCTGCCCGAGGCCCAACGCGACAGGTTCCTGATGAAGGTGCCGGTCCACTACCCGACCGATCGTGAAGAGGCCGAGATCGCGCGGCGCATGAGCATCGAGCCGCCGGTCGCGCGCCCAGTGCTCGACGCCGGCCGGCTCATCGAGTTGCAGGACGCCGCGGCAAGGGTGTTCGTGCACGACGCCGTGCTCGACTACGTCGTGCGGCTCGTGGCCGCGACCCGTCGGCCGATCGAATACGGGCTTGCGGACCTCGG
>DASZHU010000087.1:0-7177 GCA_035937605.1 Acidimicrobiales bacterium
CGACGAGGACTTCGTGGCCTACGGCCTCCTCGATCATCGTCACACCCCCGAGATCGAACAGGCTCTCGGCGCGCAGGTGCTCTTCACGCCGCATCTCGCGCCGATGAACCGCGGGATCCTCGCGACGTGCTACGCCCGCCCCACCGGCGCGCTCACGACCGCCGACTGCATCGCCGCGCTGCACGCCGCCTACGACGCCGAGCCGTTCGTCGTCGTCAGTGATCGTTCCCCCTCGACGAAGGCCACGCTCGGCTCGAATACCGCGCACGTCACGGCCCGCGCCGACGCGCGCACGGGATGGGTCATCGCGCTCTGTGCCATCGACAACCTCGTGAAGGGTGCAAGTGGTCAGGCGCTGCAATGCGCCAACCTCGCACTCGGGCTCGAGGAGACGGCCGGGCTCCCGCTCGTCGGCGTGTACCCATGACGGTCACCACGGCGGATGGCTTCGTCGCGGCGGGCGTCCACTGCGGCATCAAGCCGACGGGCGCACCCGACCTCGCACTCGTTGCCACGGACGACGGCCAGCCGGTCAGCGCGGCCGGGGTGTTCACGCAGAACGTCGCGTGCGCCGGCCCGGTGCAGGTGTCACGGCGTCATCTCGACGCATCGAGAGGACGGGCGGCCGCGGTGGTCCTCAACAGTGGCAACGCCAACTGCGCCACCGGTACCGACGTCGACGTCGCCGAGCAGATGTGTGTGCTCACCTCCGAGGCGGTCGCATGCCGTCCGGACGAGGTGCTCGTGTGTTCCACAGGGCTGATCGGGATCCCGCTGCCGATCGCACCGCTCACGGCCGGTATCCCCGCCGCCGCCAGCGCACTGTCGCCCGATGCCGGTTCTGCGGCGGCGCGAGCCATCATGACGACCGACACGGTGTCGAAAGAGGTCGTCGTGCGGGCGGACGGATGGACGATCGGCGGCATGGCCAAGGGCGCGGCGATGCTCGCGCCCAACATGGCCACGATGCTCGCCGTGCTCACCACCGACGCGGAGGTTGCGGCGAGCGAACTGCATGCTTCGCTGCAGCGCGCCGTGGCGTCTACGTTCAATCGAATCGTTGTCGACGGGTGCACAAGCACCAACGACACCGTGCTCGTCCTCGCGAGCGGCCGCGCGAAGCCGCCCGATCCAGCGGCGTTCGACCGCGCGCTCGAGGACGCGTGTCGCTCGCTCGTGCTCCAGATGGCACACGACGCCGAAGGCCACACGAAGGTCGTCGAGATCTCGGTGTCGGGTGCAGTCTCCGTCGAGGAGGCGGAACGCGCGGCCAGAAAGCTCGCCGGCAGCCTCCTGGTGAAGTCGAGCTTCTACGGCTCCGATCCGTACTGGGGCCGAGTGCTCTCGGACCTCGGCACGGCCGGGGTCGCGCTCGACGTCGACGCGGTCACCATCGCCTACGACGATGTGGTCGTCTCGAAGGGCCGGGCACCGACAGGCGCAGACGCGAGCTCGATCGCCGCCCGCGCCGAGTTCGCCCTGCGCTGCGATCTCGGCGTCGGGCTGGCGGGGTACTGGGTCGTCACGAACGATCTGTCGCACGCGTACATCGACGAGAACATGACGACATCATGACGGGAGCCGAGCAGAAGGCAGAAGTGCTCGTCGAGGCGCTGCCGTACATCCGGAAGTTCTTCGGATCGACGGTCGTGGTGAAGTACGGCGGCAACGCGATGAGCGATCCCGCGCTGGCCCAGCAGTTCGCACAGGACATCGTGCTGATGCGGTCGGTGGGGATGCGCCCGGTCGTGGTCCACGGCGGTGGCCCTCAGATCAGCGCGCTCATGGAGCGGCTCGGCATGGTGCCGGAGTTCCGCGATGGGCTGCGCGTCACCGATGCGGAGAGCCTCGACGTGGCCCGAATGGTGCTCGTCGGCAAGGTGAACCGCGAGATCGTCGCCGCCATCAACGTGAACGCGCCGCTCGCGGTCGGTCTGTCCGGGGAGGACGCCGGCCTCATCCTCGCCAGCGCGCGCAACCCCGACCTCGGTTTCGTCGGCGACGTCGAGGATGTGAACCCGGGCATCATCCAGCGGCTCCTGGCCGAGGAGTTGATCCCGGTGGTGTCGACGATCGGCGCCGACCTCGCAGGGCAGGCATACAACATCAACGCCGACACGGTGGCGGGCGCGATCGCCGAAGCGCTCGGCGCCGAGAAGGTCGTCTACCTCTCCGACATCGAGGGCATGCTCGGCGATCTCGCGGACCCCAGCTCACTGATCAGCAAGGTCGACGCGAAGACGCTGCAGGGTCTTGTCGGCTCAGGTGAGCTCACGGGCGGGATGATCCCGAAGATCGCGGCGTGCCTCCATGCGGTCGAGCACGGGGTCGGATCCGCGCACATCCTCGACGGCCGCATCCCGCACGTGCTGCTGCTCGAGGTGTTCACCGACTCGGGCATCGGCACCATGATCACGAAGGAGCCAGCGTGAGTTTCCTCATGCCGACCTACCCGCCCCCGCCGGTCACCTTCGTGCGCGGTGAAGGCACTCGCCTGTGGGACACCGATGACAACGAGTACCTCGACTTCCTCTCCGGTCTCGCGGTGACGTCGTTGGGCCACGCGAATCCGGTGATCGCGGACGCGATCAACGCCCAGGCGCGCACGCTGCTGCACGTCTCGAACCTCTACGGCACAGAGCCGGGTGACGATGTCGCGGCGGCACTCGACGACCTCGTCGGGGGTGGTGGACTCGTGTTCTTCTGCAACAGCGGGGCCGAAGCCAACGAGTGCGCGATCAAACTCGCCCGCAAGTTCGGGGGTCGGGGCCGGCACGTCGTCGTCAGCGCGTACGGGTCCTTCCATGGCCGCACGCTCGCGACGCTGCATGCGACGGGGCAACCGCAGAAGCACGAGATCTTCCAGCCGTTGCCGGAGGGCTTCCGTCATGTCGCCTGGGACGACCTCGCCGCGCTCGAGGCGGCCCTCGATCCATCGGTTGCGGCCGTGCTCCTCGAGCCGGTGCAAGGCGAGGGGGGAGTGAACCCGGCGACGCCCGAGTACTTCGAGGGCGTACGGGCGCTGTGCGACGAGCGCGGCATCCTCTTCATGGTCGACGAGGTGCAGACGGGCCTCGGTCGCACCGGCAAGTGGTTCGGTTTCCAACACTTCGGCGTGACGCCGGATGTCGTGACGATGGCAAAGGCGCTCGGCAACGGTGTACCGATCGGCGCGTGCTGGGCGCGCGAGGACGTGGCCAATGCATTCGAGCCGGGCGACCACGCGACGACCTTCGGGGGCCAGCCGTTGGCAACCGCGGCGGCGCGAGCCGTGCTGACCGAGATGCGGCGAATCGACGCGCCGACCCTGGCGGCGCGGGCCGGAGCGCGGCTCATGGGCGCGCTTCGAGACACGCCCGGTGTCGCCGATGTGCGCGGCCTCGGCCTCCTCATCGCCGCGCAGCTCGACGGGGGACGCGATGCGAAGAGAGTCGCGTCTGCTTGCCTCGCGGCCGGACTCGTGGTGAACCCCGTGACCGCTACCGCGTTGCGCTTCGCACCTCCGCTGACGGTCACGGACTCGGAGATCGACGACGCAGTCGCGATCCTGGCGAAGGTGCTCGCGGAGTGAGTGCGACCATGCGCCACTTCCTCGAGATCGACGACCTGTCGACGAACGAGTTGCACGACGTGCTCGATCGCTCGGAGTCCGACGCGCTCGGCCTTCCCCTCGCGGGGAAGGGGGCGGCGCTGTACTTCGAGAAGCCATCCTTGCGCACGCGGCACTCCGCGGAGATCGCAATCGTGCAGCTCGGCGGCCATCCGGTCACCATCCGTCGCGACGAGATCGGCGCCGGCGCGCGCGAACCGCTGTCCGACATCGCGCGGGTGCTCGCGGGCTATCACGCATTCATGGGCGCTCGGGTGTTCAACCACGAGCACGTGTCGGCGCTCGCCGAGCCCGATGCGCTCCCGATCGTCAACCTCCTGTCCGACGAGGCGCATCCGTGCCAGGCGCTGGCCGACCTGCTAACGATGCGCCAGGAGTGGGGAGAGCTCGCCGGCCGCACCGTGTGCTGGGTCGGCGACTTCAACAACGTCGCCCGGTCGTTGACCCTCGCCTGCGCGTTGACCGGTATCGACGTTCGCCTCGCTTGCCCGCCCGGTTACGGGCCGGCGGACACCGATCTGGATCGCCTCGCGCAGTTCG
Organism: Acidimicrobiales bacterium; assembly: GCA_035937605.1. GTDB lineage: Bacteria > Actinomycetota > Acidimicrobiia > Acidimicrobiales > JACDCH01 > DASUCS01. The sequence goes on from DASZHU010000087.1 coordinate 4,151, forward strand.
ACTGCTCACCGTTCGTCACGACCCACCCCGAGGAGGCGGCCAAAGGCGCCGACGCCGTGCACACCGACGTGTTCACCTCGATGGGCTTCGAGGACCAGTACGACGCTCGCAACCGCGCCTTCGAGGGCTTCCAGGTCGACGACCGGATCATGGCCGCGGCCGGCGAGCGTGCCATTTTCATGCATTGCCTTCCCGCCCACCGAGGCGAGGAAGTCTCGGCCTCGGTGGCCGACGGTCCCCAGAGCCGCATATTCCGCCAGGCCCACAACCGATTGCACTCGTTCCGAGGGCTGGTGTCCTGGCTGCTCGAGCAGAACGGGTGAGCAAGGCCGCCGACAACGGCACACAGCGGCTGGCGAAGCAGCAGCGCCAGCACCGCATCGCAGGCCTTCTCGAACGCAACGCGGTCACGAGCCAGGGCCAGCTCGTCGAGCTGCTCACGGCCGACGGTGTCGTGGCCACCCAGGCCACCGTTTCGCGCGACCTCGAGGAGCTGGGTGCGATCAAGGTGCGGGCCGCCGGTGGCGACAGCGTGTACGCGATCCCCGATCTCCCGAAGGAGCAGCGCACCCCGGAGGATCACCTGCGCCGCGTGCTCGGCGACTGGGTGGTCGAGGTCGCCTCCTCCCACAACCTCGTGGTGCTGCGCACACCGCCGGGCTCGGCGCACGTCGTGGCGTCGGCTCTCGACCGCGCCGGGCTCCCTGCGATCCTGGGCACCGTGGCGGGCGACGACACGATTCTCGTCGTGGTCGCCGAGCGCGCGACCGGTAAGAACGTCGCTCGCGAGCTGAGCCAGCTCGCGGGCCTGAAACCCTGAGGACGGAAACCGTGGCCAAGAGAGTCGTGCTCGCCTACAGCGGAGGTCTCGACACCTCCGTCGCGGTGCGATGGATGATCGACAACCTCGGTGTCGAGGTGATCGCGCTCGCGGTGAACGTCGGGCAGGACGGCGGTCAGATCGACGAAGCGGCCATCGATCGCCGCGCGCGGGCCGCGGGTGCGGTCGAGTGCATCGTGGTCGACGCTCGCGAAGAGTTCGCGCGCGACTTCCTGATGCCCGCACTCAAGGCGAACGCGTTGTACGAGGGGCGCTATCCGCTCGTGTCCGCTCTGTCACGGCCCGTCATCGCGAAGCACCTCGTGGCAACGGCACGCGCGCACGGGGCCGACGCGGTGGCGCACGGCTGCACGGGCAAGGGCAACGACCAGGTTCGCTTCGAGGTCTCGACGCGCGCGCTCGCTCCCGATCTCGACGTGCTCGCGCCGGTGCGCTCGTGGGGGATGACGCGAGAGGACTGCATCCTCTACGCGTATGACCACGACATCCCCATCACCGCGACGAAGGAGAAGGTGTACTCGATCGACGACAACCTCTGGGGCCGCGCGATCGAGTGCGGAGAGATGGAAGACCCGTGGCGGGTCCCACCGCCGGGGGTGTGGTCGCTGACGAAGCCGACCGCGTCCGAGCCGCGCGACCTCGAGATCGGGTTCGAGCGCGGCATCCCCGTGTCGATCGACGGTCAGCAGCGCGGGCTCGTGGGTCTCATCGAGACCGTGGGGGCGGCGGTCGGGTCGTACGGGTGGGGGCGCCTCGACATGGTGGAGAACCGGCGCGTCGGCATCAAGAGCCGCGAGACGTACGAGTGTCCGTCGGGCCTCGCGTTGATCGCCGCGCATTCGGACCTCGAATCCATCACGCACGAGCGCGACCTGGCGCGTGAGAAACAGCGGCTCGAGATCCGTTACGCCGAGCTGGTCTACGACGGCCTGTGGTTCTCACCGCTGCGTCAGGCGCTGGACGCGTTCATCGACGAGACGCAGCGATTCGTCACCGGCGCGGTGCGGCTGCGCCTCGAACCGGGCTCGTGCCGAGTTACCGGACGTCAGAGCGAGCACAGCTTGTACGACTACGGGCTGGCTACCTACGACGCCGCGGATGCGTTCCGTCACGAAGACTCGGCCGGCTTCGTGCGTCTGTGGGGCCTCGGCGTGCAGACGTGGGCCGCGAAGCAGGGAGAGGGCGGCCCGTGACCCCCGGCGGCACCCTGTGGCACGGGCGGTTCGAGGAAGGCCCGTCCGACGAGCTGCTCGCTTTCTCGCAGAGCCTGTCGTTCGATCAGCGATTGGCGGCCGACGACGTCGTCGGGTCGTCGGCGCACGTCCGCGGCCTCGAGCGTGGCGGGATCCTCACCGACGACGAGTGCCACGCCATCCTCGACGCGCTCGAGCGGGTCGGGCAGGAGATCGCCGCCGGCAAGCTCGCGTTCGAGCCGACCGACGAAGACGTGCACACCGCCATCGAGCGCCGCGTCACGGAGCTCGCGGGCGCGACCGGAGCAAAGCTCCACACCGGCCGCAGCCGCAACGATCAGGTCGCGACCGCGTTGCGTCTCTACCTCAAGCGCGAGCTCGGCAACATCGCGCGCGCCCTCGTGCGCCTCCAGAGCGTGCTGCTCGATCGCGCGGTCGAAGCGGGACCGTCGTACCTGCCGGGCTACACGCACATGCAGCGGGCCCAGCCCGTTCTGCTCTCGCACCACCTGCTCGCGCACGGGTGGGCGCTCGGGCGCGACGTCGACCGGATCCTCGCCACCCGCGAGCGGCTCGACATCTCACCTCTCGGCGCGGGCGCGCTCGCGGGTTCGTCGCTCCCGCTCGATCCCGACGGTGTCGCTCGTGAGCTCGGCTTCCGGCATCGCTTCGAGAACTCGCTCGACGCCGTGAGCGACCGCGACTTCGTGGCCGAAGCACTCTTCGATCTGGCGCTGGTGAGCGTGCACCTCTCGCGCATCGGTGAGGAGATCGTGCTGTGGGCGACCGAGGAGTTCGGCTTCGCGACGTTGCACGACGCGTACGCGACCGGCAGCTCGATGATGCCGCAGAAGAAGAACCCCGACATCGCCGAGCTCGTGCGGGGCAAGAGCGGCCGGCTCATCGGCCACCTCACCGGCCTGCTCACGACGCTCAAGGGCCTCCCGCTCTCGTACAACCGGGATCTCCAAGAGGACAAGGAGCCGCTCTTCG
>DASZHU010000088.1:0-5631 GCA_035937605.1 Acidimicrobiales bacterium
ACGAGGAGGTCACGGCCGTCGACGTCGCGGTCACCGGAACCATCCCCGATCACCTCGATGGCCGGTACCTGCGCAACGGTCCCAACCCGATCGACGCCGACCCCGCGACGTACCACTGGTTCACGGGCTTCGGGATGGTGCACGGGGTGCGGCTGCGCGATGGAAGAGCCGAGTGGTACCGCAACCGCTACGTCCGCTCGTCGGATGTCGCGGCGGCGCTCGGTGAGGAGTGGGCGGGCGGTCCGGTGCACGGCGGGATGGACTTCGCGGCCAACACGAACGTGATCGGTCATGCGGGCCGCACGTTCGCGATCGTCGAGGCGGGCGCGAACCCGTACGAGCTCGACGACGAGCTCGGCACGCTCGGTGTGTGTGACTTCGACGGAACGCTCCCGGGCGGTTACACCGCGCATCCGAAGCGCGACCCGCAGACGGGTGAGCTGCACGCGGTGTCGTACCACTGGGCCTGGGGCAACAAGGTGAAGTACACGGTGATCGATCGTGACGCGCACGTCCGCCGGATCGTCGACGTCGAGACCACTGGCAGCCCCATGCTGCACGACATGTCGCTCACCGAGCGGTACGCGGTCATCTATGACCTCCCCGTCGTATTCGATCTCGAGCTGGCGATGACGGGCGTCGGCCTTCCGTACCGCTGGAGCAACGACTATCCGGCGCGCGTGGGCCTGTTGCCGCGCGAGGGCGACGGCGACGACGTGCGGTGGTTCGACGTCGAGCCGTGCTACGTGTTCCATCCGCTCAACGCGTACGACGACGGCGATCGTGTCGTGATCGAGCTCTGTCGGTTCGAGCGGATGTTCGACGCCGCGGTCGTTCTCGGGCCGGACGGAGCAAAGCCCCGCCTCGACCGCTGGACGATCGACACCGCCGCAGGGAAGGTGCTCGAGGAAGTCGTCGACGATCGCGGGCAGGACTTCCCGCGGGTCGACGAGCGTCTCGTCGGACGTCACCACCGCTACGGCTACACCGTCTCACCCGACCGAGACGGCGACTTCGATCCGACCGGGGGTGGCTCGCTCCTCCGTCACGACCTCGTGGCGGGCACCTCGCAGGCCCGGTCGTTCGGCCCCGGCCGCGCCCCCGGCGAGTTCGTGATGGTGCCGGCGGCCGCGGACGCCGCCGAGGACGACGGGGTGGTGATGGGCTTCGTGCACGATGCGGCGCGCACGGCGAGCGACCTCGTGCTGCTCGACGCCGCGACCCTGGAAACCGTCGCGGAAGTGCACCTCCCGACTCGCGTGCCCTACGGCTTCCACGGCAATTGGATCGCTTCGTAACCTTTGTGGACATGAGTGCACGTAACGTAGGGAGCCGTTACAGTGCAAGGGAACGTCCGTGGGGTTCGCTGGGGCGGTCCTGCTGGACGCGGTGTTCCCCAGCCGCCGCGATGAAGCAGCCGCCCCAGCGAACCTGACGGCCGTCACGCGTAATGTCCGGCCGTGCCCGGGCCTGAAGACGTCGCGGTCGACGCACCGGGTGCCGGTGAGGTCCAGGTCATCCCGTGGCCATTGCTCCTCCGGCGCAAGGTCACTGACAAGGTCGAGGCGAGCCCGCGCTACCCGTGGATCGTCCTCGCGACCGCGTTGTTCGGTCTGTTCTCGGTCGGCTTCACGATCACGATCCTGTCGAACTCGATTCCGCGCATCGCGCGAGATCTGCACTCGAGCGAGAGCACGCTCACGTGGGTCGTCACCGCACCGCTGCTGGCCTTCGCGGTGTTCGGCCCTGCGGCGGGGAAGCTCGCCGACCTCAGGGGTCAGCGACGTGTGTACCTGTACAGCCTCGGCGGCGTCTCCGTGTTCGCCGCGCTCACCGCGATCGCACCCAACGCTGCGGCGCTGATCGCGTGTCGTGCCATCGGTGCCGCGATCGGCGCGGCCGAAGGCCCCGCGTCGCTCGCGATCATCAACCGCACCTTCTCGTCCGAGAAGCGGTCACAGGCGCTCGGCTGGTGGTCCATGGTGGGCGCCGGCGCCCCGGTGATCGGGGTGGTCGCGGGTGGCCCCGTCGTGCAGGCGTTCGGCTGGCGGTGGATCTTCGTGGCCCAGGTTCCCCTCACGCTGGCCACGGTCTTCCTCGCGAGTGCGGTGTTGCCCGACGTGGAGGGCGATCCCCACAGCAAGTTCGACCTTCCGGGCGCGGCGACCCTCGGTGTGGCCGCACTCTCGCTCCTGTTGGCGATCAACCGGGGCCCGACGGCAGGCTGGCTCGATCCGACCGTGGCCGGCGGCGTCGTGTTGGCAGTTGTGCTGTCGTTCGTGTTCTACGAGATCGAACGCCGCAGCGATCATCCGTTGTTACCCCTCGCGTATCTGCGCCGGCGCAACTTCACGTTCCCGATCGCCACGCAGTTCTTCACGAACTTCGCGTACATGGGTGGCTTCATCGTCACGCCACTCTTCCTGCAGAACGAGTTCCACTACGACGAGACGCACACGGGACTCCTGTTGATCGCGCGTCCCCTTACGTTCGCGATCGCCGGTCCGCTCGCGGGCTACCTCACGTTGTGGATCGGCGAGCGAGTCTCGGCCGTCGGAGGCGCGCTGGCGGTGACGGCGTCGATGGTCGCACTCGCGCACGTGTCGCCGGGCAGCGCAGACATCGCGGTGATCTTCGGGCTCGCTCTGTCCGGTGTCGGGATGGGGATGTCGTCGCCTGCGATGGTCGCGTCGGTCGCGAACTCGGTCGACCCGGCCGACCTCGGAGTCGCGGGAGCGACGCAGCAGATGGTGAACCAGATCGGCGTGGTACTCGGCATCCAGGTGTTGCAGGCGGTCCAGGTCGCACGCGCCGGCGCGGTCGGGGGAGTCGGCGCGTTCCACGACGCCTACCTGTTCGGAGCCGTGGCCGCTGCCTTCGGCGTGATCGCCGCATTGTTCGTGCGCCGCACCACGAACTACTCGATGCGCGCACTCGTTCCGGCCACCTCGTAGCGCGCACCGCGAGCGGAACAGGTCCCGCGGCCTATTGCCGCGATCGCGTCTCGCTGCCACTCTGCGTGGCGGCAGGGCAATGACGCAACATCCGTATGTGGTCGCCTGGGTGTTGAAGAGCCAGTGGCGAAACCGGTGCCTTCCTGTGACTTCGTACCTTCCGGGGGACCGTCCTCATGACCACACCAAGCGACCACTTCATCCAGCTCTCCCACGCCGTCGCCTCGCTGCGGCATCGCCACGATGATCGGGGCGCGTCGCTCGTCGAGTACGCGTTGCTCATCGCACTGATCGCGATCGTCTGCATCGCCGCTCTCACGTTGCTCGGCGGCAACGCGTCGTCGACCTTCAACAGCACGGCGTCGTCGCTCGGCTGAACCCGCACTCAGTCTCCCCGCCGCGACGAGCCGAAGCCGGCGTCACTGCGACGCGGGGCCCGGTTGCGGGTGCACGGGTAGCGGTGAGGGTGGTCGCGGTGATTGGTTGAAGTCGAAGTCGCTGCGCAGGTCACCGAGCTGCGGAGCGTTCTCGCGGACGTCAGGGCGGGGGTCCGGCCGACCATCGGTGGCCGGGTCGAGGCGCGCCCCGCCGAGGAAGTCGTCTTCGATGAACTTGGCGTACGCGTCGAACGACAACGTCTGATGGTCGATGAACCCATGCTTGGCGTAGGGGCTGATCACGAGTCCGGGGACGCGTAGGCCGTAGCCGTTGACATCGACGGTGGGCGGCACGACATGGTCGTAGAAGCCACCCCAGTCGTCCCACGACAGAAAGATGGCGGTCGAGTTCCAGTCGGGTCCGTTCATCACCGCGTTGATCAGACTCGTCACGTAGGCCTGTCCCGCGCTGAGCGCACCGGGCGGATGCTCGCTAACGGGACCGGACGGCACGACCCACGACACCGCCGGGAGCGAGCCGTTTGCGGCGGACTTGTAGAAGTTGTCGACGGACTGGATGTTGCTCAACTGACCGTCTTGGCGCACGGTGTCGAAGTACGGCAACGGGTTCCAGATGCCCGGTGTCGTCGCATTCTGTCGCACTGGCGCGCACGACACGGCGGCGTCGTTGCGGCAGTCTGGCTCGCTGCCGGCCACGACGTAGTACCCCCACGACACGTTGTTCTTGTGCAACAGGTACGTGAGGTCGGTCCACGCGTAGTTGGGTCCGTTCACGGGCGCGATCGGATCGCCTTCAGCGTCGGTTGCCGGGACGGGCTGGTACTTCGATCCCGTCAGAGGACCCGCTGGCGCCTGCAGCGCGCTCTGGCACGACGACGGATCGCCGGCCTTGGCGCACTTGGCGGACCATTCCGACACCATGAACAGATGCTCGGGAAGCGACCAGGACGCATTCGGTTCGAACATGTGGTCCTGGAGCACGAAGTTCGACGCGTAGCTCCAGTAGTTGGGAATGTCCCGCGCGTCGTGCCAGCCCATCACGTCGGGGGTGGCGGAGTTGGTGCACGCCGGGTTGTTCAGATCGGTGCAGCCCTTGCGTCCCTGTTCGGCTTGCGCGACGAAGCCGTCCATCTTCCCGCCGTTGATGTCGGCCGTGGCCGAGTCCTGGCCGTGTGGCCCGCCACCGTTCACGTCGTGGGCGTCGTGGAACGGCTTCACGCAGTCGCCATGGGCCGGATCAGGGACGCACACGGTGGGCTGGCCGTTGGCCATCGGGATCCCGTCGGCTCCGGGATACGTGCCGAAGTAGGAGTCGAAGGAACGGTTCTCCTGCATCACCACGACGACGTGGGCAATCTTGTGGATGCCGTCGTTGGCCGTCGCCGACGCGGCCGGCGACCCCGACGCACCGGACGCCGAGCTCCCGCCCGCGGACGACGGATGACCGCCGCTCGCGCACGCCCCGACCACAACGGCGCCGACCATGACCACACCAATCGCTCGCACTCGCATCCGTCGAGGATGCGAGTGCAACATCAGAGCCGTATGAAGCCCGGATGAAGGACTATTCCGTGATGGCCTTGATGCGGGTGGCGACTTCCTGCGCGGTGGGGTCGGGTGTTCCCGACTGCATCGCCATGAGCTTGGTCATGTCGCCCTGCACCTTGATCTTGCCCGCCATGAACGCCTGCATCCCCGCCTGCGGGTTCTGGTCGACGATGATCGCCTTGGCCGTCTCGTAGTCGAGCGTGACCGTGAGGTCGGGGTTGTCGAGGTGGCCGGTGTCGAGCTCGACGTCCCCGCCGGATGTGTCCATGTGCGCGTCGATCGTGCCGTCGCCGAACGGCACGTCGGTGATGATCTGATTCATCCGGACCGCGTGCGCGGGCGGGTTGCCCTTGCCGGCGAACTCCTCGCGGATCTTCCTCGCCTCGGCCATCCACTCGTCGCTCAGGAACTTGTGCGGCACGGACTCTCCCCTTCGTTGGCGCCGCGGTGGGCGGCGTGGTCGTGGTTGTGTTCTGGAACGGAGCCGAACGCTAGCCGCGCGCGCCGGGGGCGACCGCAGTAGTCGCACGGACGCTGCGAGTTTCTTCCTTCTCGGCGGCGAGCGCAATTTCGTCGGCGGCGAGGGTCCTGACGACGAATCGGCCCACGAACGCAGCGAGCTCGCCGATCGCCACGTCCGTGCGCCCGGTGCGGTGGAAGTGGCTGTAGAGGCCCACGATCCCGACGACGCCACGAGCCAGCAGGAGCGGGTCGTCGTCGCGGATGAGGCC
>DASZHU010000089.1:0-4351 GCA_035937605.1 Acidimicrobiales bacterium
GTGGTGCGCGTTGGGACGAGGACGCGACCAGTGGTGAGTTCCGAGGTCGCGCGAGTCGTTCGTCGGTGATGACGCCGCGCGACGCCTGAGCTTGCCGCTCGTTCCGATCTTCGACCTCGACGGCACGCTGCTCGACTCGGATGTGGCGCTGTCCGCCCCGTTCGTCGCGCTCGGAATTCCCGCGGACCAGGTGACGTTCGGTCGCCTGCTCGCCGACGAGTGCGCCCGTCTCGGCGTGACGACCGAGGAGTACCTCTCGCACTACGACGTGAACGCCGCGCTGCCGTACGACGGCGTGGACGACCTCGTCGCCGCGCTCGACCGCTGGGCGCTCTGCTCGAACAAGGAAGTCGTGTCCGGACGCGCCGAGCTCGCTCGTCTCGGTTGGGAGCCGGAGCTCGCCATGTTCGCGGACGACTTCGGTGGGCCGAAGCGGCTGGGGCCGGTTCTCGACGTGCTCGGACTACTCGCCGGCGACGTCGTGTTCGTCGGCGACACCGAGCACGATCGGCTCTGCGCCACCGCCGTCGGCTGCCGGTTCGCCCTCGCCGGATGGAACGCTCGGGGCGTCGCGCTCGGCCTCGACGCGGACGTCGTTCTGCGGCGCCCGCTCGATCTGCTCGATCTGCTCGGCTGACGGCAGGGGAGACGGTTCGGGTGTGGGCTCGGCGGCCGCCGGTGCCGGAGGCGGCGCGGTCGGGGACTCGATCGGGGGAGGGGGTGGTACCGGCTTGGACCGCGGGCCCCGGGTTCGCGCCGGCTTCTCCGTCGCCTCGACGCCGAATGCGGCGGCGACGAGCGGAACGCGCGATGCCAGCCGCGTGATCGTGCCGACGAGCTCTTCGCCGGGTTGCAGCGGAACGGACTGCGGCTTGACCGCGAGTCGCACTGGCGAGAACGCGGTGGCGTCGAGCACCGCGGCCCACCGGTCGGGAGCGGCCTCAGCCGTGAGCGAGGTGCTCGCACCCTCGGCGAGGCGCGCCGACAGATTGGGATCGAGGATCGTGCCCGCCTTCGGCGGCCGCGAGCTGAGTCGGAGCGCGCGCACGACCCGTCCCGCGTCGAGCGCAGTCGTGAGCTCGGCAATCCATGCGGCCTGCTCGGCCTCGACCCGCTTCGTCAACGCGTCGCGAAGCTGTGTGGCGAGTGCGCGGGTCTCGTCGTCGCGTGCCGCACTGTCCGCCGCGACGACGACGGAGCGCAGGTCGCGTAGGTCGAGCACCTCGACGTCGGCCATCGCGGATTCGGCGCGGTCTCGCCACTCCGCGGTGCGGAGACGGGGCCGCAGCTTCTCGGCCAGTGCGAGCAGCTCCGTACCGTTGATGGTCGGCTGGCCGGCGGCGACGCGGGTCTGGTTCTCCTTGTCGATCGCCTGGCGCACCGCCGGGATGTCGCCGGCGAGCACCTGCTCGGCGATGGGCCGGTGTTCCGGCGGCAGCTCTTCGAGCACCGCCGCGCGGTGCACGCGCGACGGGCGCAGCCGCTTCGGCTTGGGCTTGGCCGCCTCGTCCGGCCGGGCGCGCGGCGGGCGCCGCTCGGACGGTCGGGCGGCTCGATCACGGGACGGGGCGGGCCGACCAGTGCGCTCGTTCGGGCGTTCGCCTTCGCGGGCCGGACGGTCGCGCCGCGCCGGACGCTCGGCGCCATCGGGTCGCGGTCCGCGCTCTTGTCGCGTGCCCCGTTCGGACCGCGGTCCGCGGTCGGCGCGGTCGCGCTCACCCCGGTCCCCACGATCGCGTCGCTCACCCCGGTCCCCACGATCGCGTCGCTCACCCCGATCGCCGCGGTCGCGACGATCGCCACCTGAACGCGACGCGAGCGTCGACGTCACGAGTTGCTCGTCACGCGGCGGCCGACCGATGACCTCGATGCGGTCCGCCTCGTTGCGCTTCTTCGCCTGCTTGAAGCCGATCGAGATGATCGTGACACCATCCATGTCGAAATCGGCTTCGGCGCGCATCTCGTCGCCCACCTTGGCGCCCGCGGGTAGCAGCGAACCGTCGAGCACGCCGCGAGGCTCACGCGCACCCGACGCGCGCCAGGTCCACGAGCCGTCGTCGCGTGCGCTGGTGAGTTCGACGTCGATCCTGCGGGGCATACCCGCGCAACGCTAGTGCCCCGTCAGAGCACGGCCCTCAACCAGAAATCGCGGAGGTCAGGCCGATGCGATGTCGGGCACCGTGAACTTCGAGACCACCCACGGCACCCGCGGCAGGAAGCCCAGCTTGTCGAAGCAGGCGACGGCACCACGCGCCCGGCTGGCTTCGAAGGCGTCGATCGCCGCGTGTGCGGTGACCACGACGACCGCAGAGTGCGGACACCGGCGACGCAGAACCGGCAGGGTCGACAGTCCGTCACGCTTCGGCATCATGAGGTCGAGGATCACGACGTCCGGCGGATTGGCGTCCGCGACCGCGAGGCACTCGTCACCGTCTCCCGCCTCGTCGACGATCGCGCCTTCGCGCTCGAATGCCGTGCGGAACAGGAACCGGATGTCCGGTTCGTCATCACAGATCAGAACTCGCATCGAGTCAACCCCCCAGAGCCGGAGGGTACCGCGCCGCGCGCGCGAGTCGTGGGGCGCGGGTGCTTATTGCACCTTGGGGGTGTTCGCCTTCGATGTCCGCTTCGCGGCGATTGGCTTGGGCTTGCCGGCTTCTTCGTCCGCGCGCTTCTTCAGCAGCAGAACGGCTTCGGCGAAGCCATCCGCAATGTCCCAGACGTCGGGAACCAGCTCGCGGCACGCGATCACGCCGAAGTCGACGTGGCCCATGTTCGACAGCACGGTGAGGTTGAGGCCGGCGCCCTCCAGCAGGGGACCGAATGGATACACGCCCACGACTTGCGCGCCCGCGGTGAAGAGCGGGATCGGCGGACCGGGCACGTTCGACACGATCAGGTTGTGCACGGGGCGATGACGGTCCGCGAGGTTGAGATTCGAGTACACCCGCATCGCGCGGTTGAACAGCGTCGGCGGGATGAACTGCGCGAAATCCTGCAAGAGATCAGCGCCGATCGCGTTCTGCATCTCCTTGGCTTCGCGTGTCTCGGCGTTGATCGATCGCAGCTGCTCGACGGGATCTTCGATCTGCACCGGGAGGCGTACGAACATCGTCGACACCTGATTGGTGCCTTCGTGCTCGGTCTTGCCGTGCACCGAAACCGGCACGCTGCACACGAGCGGCGCGTCGGGGAGATCGTCGTGGGCGACTAGGTACTGGCGCAGCGTCTGCGTGCAGGCCGCGAGCACCACGTCGTTCACCGTGGTGCCGAACGTGGACTTCACGTGGCGCATGTCGTCGAGCGCGGCCTTGCCGAACGCGACGGATCGGTGCGGCGTGATCGCGCCCGACCATTTGACCTTGGGCGCAGTGAACGGAAGCGCGGGGCTGGGGCGGTTCTCGGCCGACGCTTCGCGCTGGCGGGCAACGATGCTGCCGACTGACTGGACCGTGCGACGCAACACCTTCACCATCGTGCGCGGCCGGCTCGCGATGCCCTGCATGGCGCGGGCGATGAGCTCGAGGTCACTGGGGACGGCCTCGCCGTGCCATGGGGTCTCGGGAGGCTCGGGGTCTGCCGCGTCGGGGGTGAGGTCGAACAGGTTCGCCATCAGGTCGGCGCCGGTGACGCCGTCGATGGCGGCATGGTGCATCTTGGTGACGAAGCCGACCTTGCCGTCGTCGAGACCCTCGATCAGGTGCAGCTCCCACAGTGGCCGCGAGCGGTCGAGCGGCGTGGCGGCGATGTCGGCGACGATCTCGGCGAGCTCGCGCATGGTGCCGGGCGCCCGGACGGCGACGCGATGGATGTGGCTCTCGAGGTCGAAGTCGGGGTCCTCGATCCAGACGGGATGCCCCAGGTTGAAGGGCACGGTCACGAGACGGCGCCGGAACGGCTCGAGCAGGTGCATCCGCTTGGTGAGCACGTCGACCATGCGCTCGTACGAGAACCCCTCGCCCGCGGACGGATCGAGGATGAGGGTGCCCACCACGTGGGCCAGCTGCGACGGCGTCTCCATGTACAGGAAGGACGCGTCCATCCCACTCAGCGGCTTCATGCTCGTCTCCCTTCGAGGCGTTCGGAACTCATTCTTGGTCCAGTGGCCCCGTACCTGCTCGCGCCCTTCTCAGGGGCGCCCCACCGCGGCGGCTCGGCTGTTGAGACCGATGTTGCGCCGCCACTGGCGGATCACATGGCGGTCGAGACCGTTGGTCAGGTAGGAGAACGAGAGCCCGGTCTCCGGGTCGGCCCAGGCCAGTTGCCCGCCGGCGCCGTCGTGGCCGAACGTGCCGGCGCCGTTGCCGTGGCCGAAGCCGCGACGAGGGCCGAGGCCGTCGCCACCGGCGAC
>DASZHU010000090.1:0-2126 GCA_035937605.1 Acidimicrobiales bacterium
CCGAGGAGACGCCCCGCACGTCGTCGGCCGGAACACCCGTCGAGCGCAGCCTGCTCGCAGTCGAGGGCTACGTGCGCGACTTCGCGGAGGACAACCCGCACGTGAACGTCACCCTGCTGCGGTTCTCGAACGTGCTCGGGCCCGACATCATCACGCCGGCATCGAAGGTGCTCGAGCTCCCGGTGGTGCCTTCGTTGTGGGGCTTCGACCCGAGGCTGCAGTTCGTGCACGAGGACGACGTCGTGCGTTCGATCATGTTTGTGCTCGACCACGACGTACCCGGCATCTACAACGTGGCGGGTGACGGGCTGTTGCCGTGGTCCGAGGTCGCCAAGATCTGCGGCAAGCGCACGATCCCACTCCCGCCGTTCGGGATGAGCCTCGCCATCGCACCACTGCGCCGCGTGGGCGTCGAGCTTCCACCGGAACTGCTGTCGTTGCTGAAGTACGGACGCGGCGTCGACAATCGCCGGTTCAAACGTGCCGGCTTCCGCTACAACCACACGTCGGCCGGCACGGTGAAGGCGTTCGTCGAGGCGTTGCGCCTGCGGCGCACGGTCGGCGACCAGGCGCCCGCGTATCACTACGAGCGCGACGTCGAGCAGTTCTTCCGCCATTCGCCGGCCGTCGTGAGAGACGTCGAAGCATGAGCCTCGTGCGTAGCGAGATCGCCGACGGCGTCGCCGTCGTGACGCTGGACGACCCCGACCGTCGCAACGCGCTGAACCTACCGATGGTCGACGAGATCGTCGAGACGTTCGACCGGCTCGAAGCAGACGAGAGCGTGGGCGCGGTCGTGGTGACGGGCGCGCCGCCGGCGTTCTGCGCGGGAGCAGACCTGTCACACCTCGGTGGGTCGCAACGTCAAGGTCTGCGCAGCGTCTACGAAGGCTTCCTGCGCGTGGGCCGCTCACCGCTGCCGACGCTCGCCGCGGTCAACGGCGCGGCCGTCGGTGCCGGTATGAACCTCGCACTGGTGTGCGACGCGCGCATCGCGGCGCGACGGGCGAAGTTCGACACGAGGTTCCTGCAGCTCGGGCTGCACCCCGGCGGCGGCCACACGTGGATGTTCCGGCGCATCGCCGGGTCGCAGGCGGTGTTCTCGACCGTGGTGTTCGGGGAGGTGCTCGACGGCGCCGAGGCCGAGCGGATCGGGCTCGTGTGGAAGTGCGTCGACGACGATCAGTTGCTCGATGCGGCGCGGGAGATGGCGGGTCGAGCCGCCGCCGCGCCGCGGGAGCTCGTGATCAAGACCAAGGCGACGATCCACGACATGGCCGACGTCGTGAACCACGAGGCTGCCGTCGATCGCGAGCTCGAACCGCAGCTGTGGTCGGTCGCACAGCCGGCGTTCCGCGAGCGCCTCGCCGCGATGCAGTCCAAGATCTCGAAGCGCTGACGCGGCCTCCGGGCGGCAGAGGCAGGGCGGTCGCAAGGCGGGCGCTCAGCCTGCGTGCGTCGAGTCACTCAATCCAATCGCGCAGCCACTTCTCGCGACCCTCGTCCCACTCCTCGATCGTGAGCGCATAGCGAACGTGGTCCTCCCAGACGCCGTTGATCTCGAGATACCGGAGGGCGACACCCTCGTCGCGCACGCCCAGCTTCTCGACGACGCGGCGGCTGGGGCTGTTGCGCGGGATGATCGAGATCTGGATGCGATGGAGGTGCAGCTCGTCGAACGCGAACCGTGCGAGCACGACGACCGCTTCGGGCATGTAGCCGTTGCCGGCGTGCTTCTCGTCGATCCAGTACCCGACGTACGCACTCTGGAACGGGCCGCGCTGTACCGCAGTCAGGTTGATCTCGCCGGCGAGATCACCGTCTACGTAGATCCCGAACCCGTAACCGGTGCCGAGCTGTCGTTCACGCTGGCGTGCGCTGCACCGCACCGCGAACGCGTCCTTGTCCTCGACGACGTCGGGCTGGCCAGTGATGCGCTGGGCCTCCCACTTCGTGAGCCAATCGGCGTTCCGGCGCCGCACCTCCTGCCACGCGGAGAAGTCGGACGCGGTGAGAGGCCGCAGCAGCACGCGACGCCCGAAGAGCGTGGTCACTGCCGAGTCGCTCCGTCGAGCGGCGGGCTCCACACGACGACGGCAGTCACGCCTTGACCACACCTCGCAACG
>DASZHU010000091.1:0-6998 GCA_035937605.1 Acidimicrobiales bacterium
CCGGCAACGCGCGCCCACGGAGATCGGGTGTTCGATCCGCGGCGACGAGCGGAACGTTCCACCAATCGGCATGACGCCGCGCCGCGGACAGGATCCCGTCGCCGCTGCCGCCGACCACGATGGGGATCCGTCCCAACGGCCCCGGCACCTCCTGCGCGTTCACGAGACGATGGAACTCGCCGTGATAGTCGACCGGCTCGCCGGACCAGAGCAGTTCGAGCACTTCGAGCGTCTCTCGGAGCCGGGCGACGCGCTCCTGCATGCGACCATGCGCGACGCCGAACGTGGTCAGCTCGCTCGGCACGGATCCTGCCCCGATGCCCAGCTCGAACCGACCGCCCGACGCGTGATCGATCGTCACGGCTTCACGCGCGAGAACCGCGGGCGCGCGCAACGAGTCACAGAGCACGAGATGACCGATCTTCAACGTCGACGTGGATGCGGCCAGCCACGCTGCGGTCGTCATTGCCTCGTACATCGGCTTGTCGAGCGCGAGGGGCGGCGCCAGATGGTCCATCAGTGCGATGCCGTCGAAACCGGCGCGCTCCGCCGCCGCGGCGCGCTCGACGATCGCGGGCATGGAGAGCCGCATCTGCGGCAGGAACAGGAAGAACTCCACGGAGGTCGGGAGTCTAGGAAGCGAGGGGCGTCACGCCGGTTGCCGTTGCGCCCCTCGCACGAGGTGCCCAGGCGTGGCCCCGGTGGACACGCCGTCGCGACAGACCTCGACGCCGTTCACGAACGTGTGCAGGTAGCCCGACGACGGCTGCACAAGACGCTTGCCGCCAGCGGGTAGATCGAACACGAGGCGCGGCGCGCCCATCCCGAGATGCTCGAAGTCGATCACGTTGAGGTCGGCCTTGTAGCCGGGCGCCACGATCCCTCGATCGAGAAGACCGACGGCCTCCGCCGTCGCACGACACTGGCGCTGCACGACCCACTCGGGCGTGAACGTCGTGCCGTGATCGCGATCGCGGGCCCAGTACGACAGCAACGTGGTCGGGAAGCTCGCGTCGCAGATCGTGCCGACGTGCGCGCCACCGTCGCTCAACCCCGGCACGGTGTACTGATGCGCCATCAGCTCCGCGGCGGCGTCGAGGTTGCCATCGGCGTAGTTGAGGATGGGCCAGTAGAGGAGCGCACGTCCGTCGTCGCCGAGCATCAGGTCGTACAGGAGCTCGACCGGGTTCGTACCCAACCTGGCCGCGCGCGCCTCGACGCTGTCCTCGGGGCCGGGCTCGTAGTTCGGGGGGTCGCCGAGCTCGAAGACGCGGTCGAGGATGCCCATCGTTCGCCCGCCCGGATGCTCCGCGACATCGGCCACGACCCTCGCCTTGACGTCTGGATCGCACAGCACGGCCACGAGCTCGGACAGCGGCGGTGCGCCGAGCGATCGGAACGTCTCCGAGCCCATCAAGGGGTTGACCGTCGCCTGCAGGCCGATGAGCACGCCGATCCCGCGAGCGGGAACCTGCGCCCGCATCCGAAGGCCCTCGTCGTTCGCGGCCACGAGCAGGTCGAGGATGCGGCGGTGCGAGTAGCCGCGCGCCGCCGACAACGAGACCGACAGCGGGCGCCGGGACACGCGCATCATCTCGAGCAACGTGCCGGACTCGTCGTCGAAGTCGGGCCAGTCGGAGACGACCTGCATCACGCCCGCGCCTGCGTCGCCAAGAGCACGCGCGATCCCCACCAGCTCGTCGCGCGCCGCGGTGAGCGTCGGCGTCGGCTCGCCCCGGCTCGTGCGGTGGTTCAGCGTACGCGACGTCGTGAAGCCCAGTGCCCCGGCGCGGACGCCTTCGGCGGCGATGCGCCCCATCTCCGCGATCTCTTCGGCCGTTGCCGGTTCGCGGTCGGCGCCGCGCTGGCCCATCACGTAGAGGCGCAGGGGCCCATGGCACACCTGCGCGCAGAAGTCGATGTCGTGCGGCCGGCGTTCGAGGGCATCGAGGTAGTCGGCGATGCTGTGCCAGTCCCACGGCAGGCCCTCGTGCAACGCAGCACCGGGGATGTCCTCGACACCTTCCATCAGTTCGATGAGCTGCGCGTGGTCGGACTCGCGGACCGGCGCAAAGCCCACACCGCAATTGCCCATCACGATCGTCGTGACGCCGTGACCCGACGACGGCTGCAGCGTCGTGTCCCACGTCGCCTGGCCGTCGTAGTGCGTGTGGATGTCGACGAAGCCCGGCGTGACGAGCGCGCCGTCGGCATCGACGACCTGTGCGGCGGCGTCGTCGATGGCCCCGACGGCCACCACGCGCCCACCGGCGACGCCCACATCGGCCGTGCGGCCGGGCGCACCCGTACCGTCGATCAGCGAACCGCCGCGGATGATCAGATCGAGCATGACACCTCCTGGACCGGCCCCATCTTTGCCTGCTCCCGGAGGGATTGCGTCACCAGAGCCCTTCGACGGCGGTCGGACGGTGGAACCTCCGCGAAGGGACGACGATGCCGGTCGAAGGCGAGCGCATGCTCATCCCCTGCGAGGGAGGCCCGGGCCTCTCCCGGCTCGTGCACTACCCGCCCCCACTCGAGATCGAGGAGGGCACCGACGGCGTGTACGTCCTCGACGAACGCACGACGCCCCATGGCACCGAGTATGCCTACGTGTATGTGCCGAACCGCATGTAACGCGGTGGACGTCTCGACATAGATTCCATCCTCATGTCCGTGCGGTTCCGGCTCATCGGCACCGACCTGCCGGTGGCACCTGCGGACCATCTCCCGAGGACACATAGCGATGTTGACGCACTCGAGCGTAGGCATCCGCCGCAAGTCATCGTGTCGACCTGCGCGTACCTTGGTTCGCGTGAACATCACCAAGGCGTACTTCATGGTCCCGATCCACGACATGGACCGCGCCGTCGGGTTCGCGACGTGATCGGTCTCGAACCGCAGTTCGCGTCACCCGACTGGACCGAGCTGAAATGGCGCGACGCGACCGTCGCCCTTCACGGCGGTGGCGCAGAGGAGGAGCGCGAGAGCGGGCTCGGTTTCGAAGTCGACCACCTCGATGCCGCGCTGACCGAGGTCGAGGCCGCGGGTGGTCGTATCGGCAAGGAGCGCTCGCAGGCGGGAACATACTTGGTCGCCATCGTCGACACCGAGGGCAACTCGCTCACGCTGAGGCAGCAGATCCATCGCCGGACCGGACCGAAGCCAACGCGCGTGTGACGATCCGGATCGAGCAGCCCGACGATCGCGACGCGATCCAGCGAGTAGTAGCCGCTGCGTTCCAGTCGAATGCCGAGGCCCGGCTGGTCGACCTCATTCGGTCGTCCCCCGAGTACATCCCCGAGCTCGCGCTCGTCGCGGAGCAGGACGGCGAGATCGTGGGACACGTGATGATCAGCTACGCGTTGCTCGATGACGGCGCTCGGCGCGATCGGATCGCGATGCTCTCCCCGCTTGCGGTCGCGCCCGCGTTCCAAGGCCGCGGCATCGGGTCGTCGTTGGTCGACGAGGTGACGGCGCGAGCCGACGACCGGGGCGAACCGCTCGTGATCCTCGAGGGCAGCCCGCAGTACTACTCCCGTTTCGGGTTCGAGCACTCCGTGCGTCACGGCATCCACATCATCCTTCCGTCATGGGCGCCTCCGGAGGCCGCTCAGGTGAAGCGCCTGCGCAACTACGACCCCAAGCTGCGCGGCACCGCCGTCTATCCGCCTGCGTTCGATGCGGTCACCGAGCGGGAGGAGGTCGAGTGACGCGTGGTGCGGATACCGCCGGGTCGATGCGGCTCAGATCCGGCGAAACGAAGGATCTGAGCCGACACGTTCGCAGTTGCAGTGCCCCCGGCGGTGTGCCCCCGGCGGGATTCGAACCCGCACTGAGCCAGGTTTAAGCCGGCCTCCTCTACCGATTGGGATACGGGGGCGCGGGTTACGTTACGCGGCTGCGATCTGGTCACCCCCGACCGCGGCCCAGAGCGCGGCGCGCGCGCGGTCGGCGTCGCGACCCGTGAGGGCGTTGGCGACGATGACGCCTTCGACCATGTCGGCCACCACCGCGCCCCACGGGCGACCGCGAACGACGACCGCGATCGTGGCTCCCCCGTCGGACCGCCTGCGGACCGATCGATCGACACCGTGCAACCGCGGTGGGCTGCGGAACCCGGGCATCCGCAGGCGATGGCGGCGCGCCTCGGTGCCGAGGGCCCGAACCGTCTCCGCGAACCTGAGCACCGGCGACTCCATCGCCCGTCATCATCCCCCGAGGGTGTGACAGCCTCCCGGGCCATGAGCGAACCCATCCAGGTGGTCACGACGTTCTGGGACGCGCTGTACGCCCGCGACTGGCGCCGCATCGCGTCGTTCTTCGACGACGACTCGATCTACTACGACGTGCCGACGGGTGGGCTGTCGGCCGCACGGGGCCCCGCCCGGATCGAGGCCCGGCTTCGCCTCGGCATCGAGCCGCTCTCGGACTACCGCCACCATCTCCGCGCCATGGCGACCGCGGGCGACATCGTCTTCACCGAGCACCAGGAGGACTGGTACTTCGAGACGGGCGAGGTCGTGGAGCTGCCGTTCGTCTCCGTGCAGCACGTCGACGGTGACCGCATCTCGCTGTGGAAGGACTACTGGGACTACAGCACGCTGATGAACGGTGCGCCGCAGTGGTGGCACGAGCGGCTCGCCGACGCCGACCTGTGGTGGGTCAGTGAGGTGCCACCGCTCGAGTAGCGGACGACGTCGGTCACCAATCGTCCGCGGCCGCGAGATGCGCTTGGCCATCGGGGCACGACGACAGGACGGGACACCAGCGGCACACGGGCCCGGTCTTGCGCGCGGCGGACTCGCTACCCGTGCGCAGCTCGACCCACCGGTGCACCGCGCCGATCACCCGCTCCGCGGCCGATCGCAGCATCGGAGCAGTGACGTCTTCGGGCACGAGCCGCGCGCTCTCGAGGTAGTGGCTCGCCACCTTGCGCGGTGGCACGCCTCGCACCACGGCCTCGATCAACGCGTAGAAGCGCAGATCTTCGAGATGCACCGGACTGAAGCCGCCGGTCTTCAGGTCGACGAGCACCTTGCCGGCGCGCATGCCGTCGGCGGAGCCGAGCGTGAGATCGACCTTGCCGGCCAGCGTGATGCGCCCGTCGAGTACGTCGACCCGGACCTTGCTCTCGCTCCGGGGCCGGAACCTCGGCTCGAGCGGCGGCCACGACTCGAGGAACGCGCACACGTCGTTGATCGCCGACCCGCGGAGGTCAGCGCGCTCGAGCTCGCCGAGCGCCTGCAGCCAGTCGGCCAGACCGTTGCTCTCCACCTCGGTGAGGCTGGCGAGCGCGTGGTCGACGAGGTGGGCGGGCACGGTCTCGCCGCGTACGTTCATCGACAGCTCGACGGCGCGGTGCACGACCGTGCCTCGGGCACGCGGCACCGTCCAGCCGTCGAAGCCGATCTCCTCCTCGGCGAGAAACCGCACCTCGCAGCCGAGGACCGAGCCGAGCTTGTGCTTGCTCACCCACAGCTGGTCGATGCCGAGCGTGTCGAGCACCGGCACGAGCGGCCCGAGGCCGTCTTCGAGCCGGGCACGGAGCTCGGGCCCGAGACCGTGGTCGAACACCGGTCGGTCGCGTGGCGACGCCGCCAGCGCGTCGAGCACCTGCCGCTGGGCAGGATTGAGGTCGGGTTGCGCCAGCGCCACGGCGTCAACGGTAGGCACGGGGTGTGACAGCGAGAGGGACCCCCTCTAGGCTCGCCGACCGTGCCGGGCTCGGAGCGAAAGACGCAGGTGCGAGCGGCAACACGCGCGCTCGTACCCGTCCCGAAGACGGCCGAAGACGCGCCGCTCGCCGATCCCCGCGCGAGCGATGTCGACGAGTGGGGTCGTTCCGAGCACATGCGCGAAATCGCCCGCAAGGCCTTCGACCCCATGTACCGCCGCTGGTTCCGCGCCGAGTGGGAAGGCCTCGAGAAGATTCCCACCGACGGGGGTGCGTTGCTCGTGTCGAACCACGCCGCCGCGATCCCATCGGATGCGCCGGTCATCATGCACGGCATCGAGACCGAGCTCGCCCGACCCGTGTACGGCCTCGCCGAGTACGTCTTCCGCGAGCTCCCGGTGATCGGCACCATGTGGTCGCGGGTCGGCGGTGTCACGGCACAGCCCGACAACGCCTATCGACTGCTCCGCGAGCAGAAGCAGCTCGTGCTCGTGTTCCCCGAGGGCACGAAGGGCACCTCGAAGAGCTACAGCGAACGCTACCGGCTTCGTCGTTTCGGACGCGGTGGCTTCGTCGAGATCGCGATGCGCGCCGGTGTACCCATCGTGCCGATCGCGGTGATGGGCGCAGAGGAGTCGATGCCGATCCTCTTCAAGCTGCCCCAGGTGGCCAAGGCGCTCGGGATGCCGTACGTGCCGATCACGGCGAACATGGTGGCATTCGGGCCGTTGCTCGGTTCGGTCCTCTACTTCCCGGCGAAGTTCCGTCTCAAGGTGCTCGACCCGATCTCGTTCGACGTCGCGCCGAACCAGCCGCGCTACTCGCGCAGCAAGGTGATGGACGAATCGGAGGCGATCCGCGAGCGGATCCAAGAGGCGCTGTACGAGATGCTGCGCGAGCGGCGCTCGGTGTGGTTCGGCTGACGTGGGCCGCCGCGTACTGATCACCGGCCTCGGCACGTTCTGGGGCGGGCGCGTCGCGCAGGCCCTCGAGGCCGAGCCGGAGGTCGAGGTGATCGTCGGGCTCGACCGTGAGGAGCCGTCCGTCGAGCTCGAACGCACCGAGTACGTCCGCAGCGACGAGAACTATTCGATCCTGTCGAGGATCGTGAAGGCGACGAACGTCGACACGATCGTGCACACCTTTCTGGTCGTGGACTCGACGACGATGTCGTCGCGCACGATGCACGAGATCAACGTGATCGGAACGATGAACCTGTTCGCCGCCGCGTCCGCGCCGGGGAGCACTGTGCGCAACGTCGTGGTGAAGTCATCCTCGCTCGTATACGGCGCGGCCGCGCAAGACCCCACGTGGTTCTCCG
>DASZHU010000092.1:0-5278 GCA_035937605.1 Acidimicrobiales bacterium
CGCGAGCTCGAGCAGTTCGCGTCGATCGTGTCGCACGACCTCAAGTCGCCGTTGCAGGTCGTGCGCGGCTTCGTCGAGTTGCTCGGCCGGCAGGCCGAGACGAAGGGTGATCGATCCGGCGACGCGGAGACGTACGTGGCCGCCGCCCTCCGCGGCGCCGCGCGGATGGATCGTCTGATCGACGATCTGCTCGCGTACTCGCGCGCGGGCCAGCGCGCGGCACAGCTCGTCCCCGTCGATCTCGACACGATTGCGGGGGAGGTGCTCGCCGACAGCGCCGCGCTGATCTCGGAGACCGACGCACGCGTGTCGGTGGGTCCGCTGCCGACGGTGCCAGGCGATCCGACGCAGCTACGACAGCTGCTGCAGAACCTCGTCACGAACGCGATCAAGTTCCGTAGGAGTGACGCCACGTCGGAGGTGTCGATCACGGCGAGCGACGACGGCGATCACTGGCGCATCGCGGTGATGGACAACGGCATCGGCATCGAGCCCGAGCACCGCGACGAGATCTTCGCGATGTTCACCCGGCTGCATCACGGTGACCGACCAGGCAGTGGCATCGGTCTCGCCATCTGCGCACGGGTGGTGGCGAACCACGGTGGCGTGATCTGGGCCGAGGACGGGGACGGGCACGGCACCCGGTTGGTGTTCACGCTGGCGAAGCACCAGTCGGCGACGGCGTAGATTCGAGCCGTGGCCGGCGAGCGCACGGACATCCGGGTCGAGCCTCGGACGCACGAAGGCGACACCGACGGCGCCGGCGACGTGGCGCACTACGCCCGCAAGGACGACATCGTGCGGGCTGCGGTGGATGGCGGCCTCGTCACCGCCCTGTGCGGCGTGAAGTTCCAACCGGTGCGCGATCCGCAGCGCTTCCCGGTCTGCCAGCCGTGTGCGACGCTCCTCGAGCAGTTCGGCCAGCGTTCACTGTCGTAGCGACCGGGGTCGTGCAAGGCTCGCGGTGATGCGATTCGTCGTCTACGGAGCCGGAGGCATCGGCGGGGTTCTCGGCGCCCGGCTGCTCGAACACGGTCACGCCGTCGTGCT
Source organism: Acidimicrobiales bacterium (assembly GCA_035937605.1). Taxonomy (GTDB): domain Bacteria; phylum Actinomycetota; class Acidimicrobiia; order Acidimicrobiales; family JACDCH01; genus DASUCS01. Next base: position 1,051 of record DASZHU010000092.1, read on the forward strand.
CATCGCGCGCGGCGCGCACGGCGAGGCCATCGCCGACCGTGGGCTGACCGTGGAGTCGCCCGCCGGATCCGTCACCCTCCCGATCCAGGTCGTGGCGACGCCGGACGCGATCGCGTGGGACGACGACGATGTTGCGCTGCTCGCGATGAAAGCTCAGGACACCGCTCCGGCGCTCTCCCAGTTGGCCGCGTTGGCAGGTTGGGGGCTCCCCGTGATGTGCGTGCAGAACGGTGTGGTGAACGAGCGCATCGCGTTGCGTCGTTTCGAGAACGTGTACGGCGTGTGCGTCATGTGCCCGACGACGTACCTGGAGCCCGGAGTGGTGCAGGCCAACTCCACACCGACGACCGGCATTCTCGACATCGGCCGTTACCCCAATGGTGTCGACGAAACCGCGACGGCGATCGCCGCCGCGTTCGCGCGGTCCACGTATGTGTCCGAGCCCCGAGTCGACATCATGCGGTGGAAGTACCGCAAGCTGCTCATGAACCTCGGCAACGCGATCGAAGCGGCGTGTGGGCCGTCTGCGCGCGCGGGCGAGCTCGCGGACCGCGCCCGCGACGAGGGCACCGACGTGCTCCGCGTTGCCGGCATCGACGTCGTGTCCGAGGAGGAAGACCGCGCCCGTCGCGGCGACCTCCTTCGTCTCCGTCCGATCAATGGGGCACGCAGAGGCGGTGGCTCCACGTGGCAGAGCCTGGCCCGCGGCGCCCGCGCACTCGAGACCGACTTCCTGAACGGCGAGATCGTGCTGCTCGGACGCGAGCACGGCGTGGCCACGCCCGTCAACGAGCTGCTGCAACGGGTGGCCCGAGAGCTGGCCCGCACGGGCGCAGCTCCAGGGTCGATGACGCCCGACGACCTGCTCGCGCGTCTGGATCCGGCGTAGTGCCGTACTACCGGTGTCTCGGCGAGGTCCCCGAGAAGCGGCACACGCGCGCGGGCGGCGCGGGGGCGCGCCTGCACGAGGAGCTGATGGGCCTCGAGGGTTTCTCGCAGGCGTCGTCGCTGCTGTACCACCGGCACTCACCGTCGGCCATCGTCGCGGCGGAGCCGCTCCCGGGCCCGCTCGACGAGCCGACGTACGATCGCGCGCTCGAGCCCCGCCATCTGCGCACGTTCGACCTGCCGATCGGGGGCGACCCGGTGCTCGGTTGTGTGCGGCTGCTCGAGAACGACGACGTGGCGATCGGTGTGGTCGCCGCCACCGACTCGAGCGGCTTGTATCGCGACGCGCTGGGCGACCAGCTCCTCTACGTGCAGAGTGGGCGCGCGGTGCTCGAGAGCTCGTTCGGCTCACTCGCCGTCGGCGCCGGCGACTATGTCGTGATCCCGCGATCCACGACGCATCGCTGGGTGTTCGACGCGATCGACGGTGGCGAGCCGCTGCGGATGCTCGTCGTCGAAGCGCGCTCGGCACACATCCAGACGCCGGCGCGCTATCTGAACGCGCAGGGGCAGTTCGTCGAGGGCGCGCCGTACTGCGAGCGAGACCTTCGTGCGCCGACCGAGCTGCTGCGCGCGGAGGGCAACGACGTCGACGTGCTCGTGCGGCACCGGGGTGGTCTCACGAGGCTCTTGTACGCCGAGCACCCGTTCGACGTGATGGGGTGGGACGGCTGCGTATATCCGTACGCGTTCAACATCCGCGACTTCCAGCCGATCGTTGGCCAGGTGCATCAGCCCCCGCCCGTGCACCAGACCTTCCAAGGCGGGGGCTTCGTGGTGTGCTCGTTCGTGCCGCGGCCCTACGACTTCCACCCCGACGCCATCAAGGTGCCGTACCACCACGCCAACGTCGACTCCGAGGAGATCCTGTACTACTCGGGCGGCGACTTCATGAGTCGCGCCGGCTCTGGCATCGGGATCGGGTCGATGAGCTACCACCCTGCCGGCTTCGTGCACGGACCGCAGCCGGGAAGCGTCGAACGGTCGGAGGGTCAGGACCGCACCGACGAGCTCGCGGTGATGATCGACACGTTCCGACCGCTGCGGCTCAGCGAGGCGGCGCGCTCGATTTCCGCCGACGACTACGCGTGGTCGTGGGCCCGTCGCAGTTGACGCTCGTTCTCCCCGTCTTCGCCTGAGGTTGTGGGGAAGAATGGTCGGATGAACGAGGTGCGGCACAACGTCGAGCGGTCCCGCTACGAGCTGCTCGTCGACGGCGTGCTCGTCGGGATCGCCGACTACCGGATCGACGGCGATCGCATCGTGTTCCCGCACACCGAGATCGATCGGGCGCGCCGCGGTCAGGGGCTCGGTGCCGTGCTCGTGCGGGCCGCGCTCGACGACGTACGTCCGTCAGGGCGGCGCGTGGACCCGCAGTGTTGGTACGTCGCCGAGTTCATCGACGACCACCCTGACTACCAGGAGCTGCTCAGAACGGCGTGATGTCGGCCACGGCGGCCACGATCAGGCCGAGCACGAGCAACGCGCCGGCCCGCCGGGTGTGCAGGAACGCGAACGCGGCGAACCACAGCGGCCAGATCGGGAAGTCGTCCGGCGGGCGAGCCGGCTTCGGCCGTCCGAGCGCGCGCCACGCCTGCACCGCGGCGGGCAACGCGGCCACCGCGAGCAACGACGGCCACGGCAGCGCGCCGACGGCGACGTCGACCGCGACGGCCACGTAGAACGCGGCCATGAGGGCCTGCGTCGCGCGCCGCGCGCGAACCTCACCGAGGATCACGGGCAGCGTGTGGATTCCCTCCGCGTCGTCCCACGGCAACTTGTCCACGTGCTTGCCCATCAGTACCGCGGTACACAGCAGCCCGTAGGGGAGCGACGCCGCGATCACCTGCCACGGCAGGTGGCCGACCGCGGAGTAGTAGGTGCCGCCGACCATCAGCGGACCCCACACCACGAGCACGTCGGGCTCGCCGAGACCACGCTTCTTCAGCCGGAGCGGTGGCGCCGTGTACGCCGCCGACAACACGAAGCCGCCCACCGCGAACAGGATCACCGGCCAGCCCCGGGCGATCGTGAGCACGACGAGGATGATGAGGTCGGCCGCGTTCACGGCCAGCGACGCGACCGCGAGACCCTTGCGGCTGATCATCCCGGACAGCACGGGGTGCGGGGCATACAAGCCGCGCGGGTACGCCTCGGTGTCGAGCCCGACCTCGAGATCGAACAGGTCGTTCATGAGGTTGTTCGCGGCGTGGGCCAGCACGATGCCGAGCAGCGCGAGCGCGTACCAACCCCAGTTGAACCCGGTCTGGTGCGCGGCGAGCAGCCCGGCGATCGCGCCGGCCGTCACGGTCATTGGCAGCACGGCGGCACGCGTGAGCACGAGCCACTTCGAGACGACATCGACCTTGCCCTCGGGCGGGTTGGTCGTGCGCAGTACGTAGCGCCAGCGGGCGAGGAGCCCGAGCTCCCGAGTCGGTTGGCGGTATACGTCGACCATCGCCCGCGACATTACGCGGCGGCGAACTCCCGGACCCGGGCCGCGAAGCGCTCCGGCTCCACGAGGTCCTAGCTGTGACGGTCTTCGGTGATGCCGTGCACGAACACGGCCGGCGTTCCGCCGCCGGACTCGTCCCACGCGATCACGCCGCGCACTCTTGTCACGACCGAGGGTCGGAGCAAGGGCGCGGCGTACGCAATTCGACACGAAGTCGTCACCTCAATGGAGCTTCGTCTTCACATCGGATTGAGAGAGTCACGGCCATGTGGCATCGGCGGCGACATGCGAACGCGACGGACGAGCACACGGGCGCGAGCGATCCCCTGGCGTCGGCGATCTGGAGAGAGGGACACCTCACCGGTGGCTCGGCGCAGACGCCCGTGATCAATGCCCCCCGAGCCGGCGATCTGACCGCAGATACCACGGCCGCCTGATCCACCGGTAGCCGTTCGCCATCAGTGAAGGCGTGGCGACCGCGGTAGTGATCGGTGGCCTCCCGGGTTCGGGAACGACCACGATCGCGGCCGATTGCCGCCGAGCTCGGCGCGCTGCGCCGGTGCCCCGACGAGTGAAGGACGGGCGCTCGAGATCGTCGGATTCGACCAGGAGCCGCGCGCCCGGATCGGGAGGCTGCAGTGGACGCTCGCAGGGCGTGAGCGCCCGGCCCGGCATTTGGCACTTAGGACCTGAGCGGATAGGTGCTCATTCGGCGATCCAGCGGTCGCGGTGATCGATGAGTTTGCCGACGATGAGCACGGTGGTGGCCAGGCAGAGGGCGGCGTGGCGGTGCCGGCTGCGGCGGTCGGTGTTGCGGCGGAGCTG
>DASZHU010000093.1:0-2197 GCA_035937605.1 Acidimicrobiales bacterium
CGACGACGAAGGTGCTCTTCATGAGCGGCTACAGCCAGGACGTCATCGTCAACCAAGGCGTCCTGGACGAAGGCGTGCATCTCATCGAAAAGCCGTTCTCCTCCGACGACCTGCTGCGCGCAGTGCGCGACCTGTTGGACATCGAGCGGTAGTTGGCGCAGGGCGACGCGATGCATCCGTCGATCAAAGTGCTGACTGTCGACGACGATGAGGTCTTCCGTCGCACCACCACGCCTCGTGGCCGGTCACGGCTACAACTGCGTAGAGGCCGCCAGCCGGTAGTACCAACTGCTGGTCGTGAACAGCTCGGCCTCTCGCATCGCCGCCATCAGCTCTTCGGACGCGCGCCCGGCGAGCGCGGTCAGGAGGAGAAGGACGTCGACGACCAGGGCCACAGCAGCGAGTTACTGGTCGGCCAGTTCGGGGTCGGCGCGGGCGACGCGCTGGGCGGCGTCTCGGTACGAAGTGGCTACTGGTCGAAGGTGTCGTCGCCCTTTGTGTTCTCCGAGCCGCAGGCGTTGCCGGTCGATCCCCGGTGGGGTCCACCGATGTCGCCGCCGTTGAGCCCCCGACGACTACGTCGACGCCCGCACCATTGATCGCTGTCAGGTCGTCAAGGTGTCGTACAAGCCGCTTGGATGACCAGCGACGACGATCACGGCGCATCCAACGGGTGCGCCAACGGATGCGATTCGACGGTGAGTCGGCCTACGGCCGCAGCGACCTCGGCCAGGTCCGCCTTCACGTAGGTGAGAGTGACAGGGCCGTCGTGGTGACCGGCGAAGCGTTGCGCCACCGCGAACCGGCCGTGCGTTCGAGTTGAAGGCGACCGCTCGCCGACAGTCGCCGGATGCGGTGGGTCCACCGCGGCGTGCCCGTGGTGTCGGCGTGCGCACGGGGCGCGTCGGCGGCAGCCGCGGCATCACGCCCGCCCGCAATCGCTACCTCAACTTCTTCGCGGGCCCGATCCCACGGAGTGGTGGGCGAGGGGGGACTTGAACCCCCACGTCCTTGCGGACACAGGAACCTGAATCCTGCGCGTCTGCCAATTCCGCCACTCGCCCGAGTGAGGGAATGTCACGATACTCAACGGCCCGCACCACGCCATCGGGGGATCCACATCGGCCGCGTACAGTGTCGGCCCGTGGGTCTGTCAGGGTTCGAACGTCGCCTCGAGCGCATGGTCGAAGGCGTGTTCGCGCGGGCGTTTCGCAGTGGGCTTCGGCCGGTCGAGCTCGGGCGCCGGCTGGTGCGCGAGATCGACGACAACCGGTCGGTCGATGTGCGGGGCCGCACGGTCGTGCCCAACCACTTCGCGGTGCAGGTGAGCGCGGACGACGACGAACGCTTCGCCGAGATCCACGACACACTCATCCGCGAGCTGTGCGATGCGGCCCGGGAGCACGCCCGGGACGAGGGCTACACGTTCCTGGGCCCGGTGGAGGTCGAGCTCGTCGTCGACGACCGGATGCACACGGGCGCCTTCCAGATCGAGGGCCGGATGCGAGAGGGCGCCGGGGGCAGCGGTGCGGGGAGCCTCGTGTTGCCGACGGGTGAGCGGGTCGCGCTCGGGGAACACATCCTCACCGTGGGACGCATGCCGGAGTCGAACATCGTGCTGGCCGACCCCAACGTCAGCCGCAACCATGCCGAGATCCGGCCGAAGGGCAACGGCTACGTGGTGGTCGACCTGAACTCGACCAACGGCACCCGAATCAACGGGATCCGGGTCACCGAGCACGAACTGGTCGACGGCGACGAGCTCGCCTTCGGCAGCACCCGCATGCGCTTCGAGGCGAGCTGAACGCTGCATGTCCGAGCAGCTGCTCAACATCCTCAAGCTGTGTCTCCTGGCCCTCGTCTACCTCTTCCTCGTGCGCGTCGTACGCGCCGTGTGGGCCGAGGTGGCAGTTCCGTCCCAAGCGAACGGGCGGCGCCCGCGACGACGCTCGGCCGCGGCAACGGTCCCTGCGCCGGCGCCCGCTCCACCAAAGGGCCGCAAAGGTCGCGGCGCGCCGACAGAGCTCGTGGCAGTCGAACCCGAGCAACAAGCCGGACGCCGCTACCCGCTCGGTGACGAAATCACCGTCGGGCGCGCCGCTGGCTGTCAGGTCACCGTCGACGACACCTACGTGTCGCAGCTGCACGCGCGCGTGTTCACCCGCGATGGGCAGCTGTTCGTCGAGGACCTCGGTTC
>DASZHU010000094.1:0-3434 GCA_035937605.1 Acidimicrobiales bacterium
ACGTTCGATGACACCTACCGGGACGTGCCCTCGCTGTCGGGGTTGATCCGGCGGGCCGCGGTCGTCGTGTTGCCCTACGACTCACGGGATCAGGTGACGTCCGGCGTGCTCGTCGACGCCATCGCCGCCGGCCGGCCGGTGGTCGCGACTGCGTTTCCGCACGCGGTCGAGCTGCTCTCGACGGGAGCGGGCATCGTGGTTCCACACGCGAACCCGGCGGCGCTCGCGTACGCGCTCCGACGAGTGCTGACGGAGCCAGACCTGGCCGACGAGATGGCCGGTGAGGCGAGACGCATTGCGCCGACACTCGGCTGGCAGGCGGTGGCCCACCGGTACTCGAGCCTCGCTGGACGCGTCGTCGCGCCAATCGGAGCGAGAGCATGACCGCCGTCCCGGCACCGAACTTCGACCACATCGCCGCGATGACCGACGAACGGGGCACCTTCGAGCACGCCGACCATGCCGACCCGCGGCCCGAACACGGCTACTGCACCGATGACATGGCTCGTGTGCTCGTCGTCGCGACGCGAGAGCCCGACCCCGACGGCCAGGTCCGCGTACTCGCGCGAACCGCGTATCGCTTTCTCGTCGACGCGCAGGGCGTCGACGGCACGATCCGGAACCGCATGGCGGAGAACAAGCGATGGCAGGGGCGGCGGGGCGTGGAGGACTGCTGGGGTCGCAGTCTGTGGGCGTTCGGCACGGCCGCGGCTCGCAGCCGGGCGGACTGGCTCCGGCAGTCGGCGTTGACGATGTTCGATCATGGCGCCGAGCAGCGTTCGCCCTGGCCGCGTTCGATGGCGTTCGCGGCGCTGGGCGCGGCGGAGGTTCTGGGTGTCGATCGTTCGCATCGAACCGCCATCAATCTGCTCGACGACGCCGCAACGGTCATCGGACGCGCCGGTGCCGATCCGGAGTGGCCGTGGCCTGAGCGTCGACTGACCTACGCGAATGCGGTGCTGCCGGACGCCATGCTGGCGATCGGAACGGCGCGACACCGAGACGACCTCGTCGACGAGGGGTTGCGACTGCTCGCATGGCTCATCGAGCGTCAGACGAACGCGGGTCACTTCTCGTTCGTGCCGGTCGGCGGTGCTGATCGGGCCGACGTCGCGCCGCGGTTCGACCAACAGCCGATCGAAGCCGCAACGATCGCGGACGCCTGTGTCCGCGCCGGCGCGATAACCGGTGATCCGATCTGGGCCGAGCACCTCGAACGGTCGGTCGGATGGTTCTTGGGTGACAACGACGCGGGCAGTGCGATGATCGATGCGGTCACCGGCGGTGGCTATGACGGCCTCGGCCCCCTTGGGCCCAACCTCAACGAGGGCTGCGAATCCTCGCTGGCGTTGCTGTCGACACTGCAGCACGCACGGCAACTTCTCGCTGCGTGACCGTGACGGCCGCGTCCATCGCAGTGACGCGCAGTTGCGTCGTGCGCCCCGACGCGTCTCGTGTGGTGACGCACTTGTTCGTGCCCGGCAACGAGATGGCCGGAGGGCACGAGAGTCGTGCGTCCCGCGTGGTCCAACGGATCCTGGAGCTGGACGAGGAGGCGGTGACCAAGGCGCTCGACGACGTGATGCAGCGCTTCGGCGGACGTCACGTCGGGCTCCGCGACACGTTCCGGCAGCACGCGGCCCGTATTAGCAACCGCGTGCGTGCGGAAGCGGATCTGTCCCACGACCGCTGGCTCCTGCTCGGCGCCACGTTCACCCACGAGTACTCCGTGGAGTCCGTGTCCGCGTGCAACCCGTCGATCGTGCCGCATCCCGATCAGACGGCACTGCCGGACGGAGCGATGAGAATCGTGATGAGCGTCCGCTGCATCGGCGAAGGACACCGATCGTCGATCGGCTTCCGGGAGGGAACGATCGACGCGAACGGCACGGTGGCCATCGACCCGCCGGCGTCGTGCCCGGTCGTCGGCACGCCTCGGCCCGCCCTTCTGCACCGCGACGTGATCCACGGCCATCTGCGCGATGCGAGCCAGGACGGCGAGAGCGCGGCGTTCGCCCTCGACCAGCTTCCGGAGGTGTTCACGGCACAGGCGCTCGAGGAACGGCTTGCCACACTCGTCGCCCAGGGCGACACCCGGCGCAACGTGACCGCCACCGTCGACCGATTGCGCTCGATCGCGTCACGTAGCTATCAGGTTGACTTCCCGGGCGATGTCGAGCTGTCCCGGCGCATCCTCTGGCCGGCTGTCTCGGCCGAATCGCACGGCATGGAGGACGCTCGGTTCGTGCGCTTCGTCGACTCGGACGGCCAAGTGACGTACTACGCGACGTACACCGCTTACGACGGCAATGCCATCCGCGAGCAACTGCTCGCGACGCAAGACTTTGTCTGCTTCGACAGTTCGTCGCTCGCGGGCGCGGCCGCAGCCAACAAGGGCCTCGCATTGTTTCCTCGGCGCATCGACGGCCGCTTCGCAGCGCTCTCACGGTTCGACCGCGAGACGAACTCGGTGGCGCTCTCGGACGATCCGCGCATCTGGAGCAACGCGAAGATCATTCAGGTCCCGCGACGCTCGTGGGAGGTCATCCAACTCGGCAACTGCGGTCCACCGATCGAGACCCCTGATGGTTGGCTCGTACTCACGCACGGCGTGGGGCCCATGCGTACGTACAGCGTCGGCGCGCTCCTGCTCGACCTCGAGGACCCGACCGTTGTCGTCGGCGAACTGTCCGAGCCGCTGCTCGTTCCGATGGCCGACGAACGGGATGGCTACGTGCCCAACGTCGTCTACTCCTGTGGCGGGTTGCTGCACGGCGACACGGTCGTAATCCCGTACGGGTTCGCGGACACCGCGGTGGCGGTGGCGACGCTGCGGTGGTCGGACCTACGCCACGCGCTTCTCGCGTCCTAGCCGATTCGCACGTTGCCTTCGAGCAAGTGCGCAGCCCGGCGCAGCGCGTGGCTCGCCTGCGCGAGGCGATCCCATTCGCGCCCGCCCACATCGAGTCGGCCGAGCAGGTCATCGAGGCGGCCACGAACCTGAACGACCCCTGAAAGGATCTCGTTCACGTCGGCTGACGCGACCGGTGGCGCGGTTGCTGGTCCTGTCAACGTCGCCCATTGCGCGCGACCCGCGGTCTTGGCGCGGTACATCGCTCGGTCGGCCTGCTCCACCAGCCCCGCCGCGGACAGCCGCGTGCCGTCGGAGAACGCGACGCCGATGCTCACGCTGGTGTGGAGCACGCGCTCGTCGATCGTGAAGGGTTGACCAATGGTTCGCACGAGTCGCTCGGCCAACCGGAACGCCTCGCCATCGGTGTCGAGCACCGGGCACAGCACGCCGATCTCATCGCCGCCGAGACGCGCGAGCGTGTCCGACGGTCGCAGCGACGCTCGAATGCGACGGCTCACCGCCGCGAGGAGATGGTCACCACACTGATGCCCGAACTCGTCGTTGACCTCCTTGAAGTGGT
>DASZHU010000095.1:0-1535 GCA_035937605.1 Acidimicrobiales bacterium
CGTTCGAAGTCGTCCGACGCCCGCCGGGCCGCCCACAGCTGCACACGGCCGATGTCCTTGAGCTGGCGCGTGCGCAACGACTTCCAGCGAAGTCGTTCGTCGTCGGCGAGCGCGTCGTGGATGTCGGATGCGACCACGACCGAACCCGCGTACGCGATCGACACGATTCGGCTCGCGAGGTTGACGACCGGCCCGAACAGGTCGCCTTCACGTTCGAGGACCGGACCGCACGCGATGCCGACTCGCACATCGGAGAGCGACTGATCGTCGTGGTAGGCCTCGGCGAGCGACAGTCCGATCTCCAACGAACCGCCGACATCGTCGACGCTGAACATCACCTCGTCGCCGATCATCTTGATCACGCGGCCGCCGAGTGCGCCCACGATGTCGTAGGCGGTGGCTTCGAAGCGATCCACGATGACGGCCAGCTCGTGGTCGGTCAGCTGTTGCGAGAGAGCAGTGAAGCCGACGAGGTCCGCGAACCCGACCGATTGGTTGTAGCTGCCCTCGGACGCGCCCATCTCCCGCACCATGCGGCGGCGCGCCGCGGACTGGAGGTGGCGCTTCCACGTGTACTCGAGGATGCGCGGCATTGCGGGGATGAGGAAGCGGGCACGGAGCACGGCCGGCTCGGTGCCGTCCTGGAAGGTCGGCTCGTCGATGCGGTTCTCGATCGCGTCGATCTGCGCCGAGGCGATCCGCGCCATCGAGGATCCGATGACCCGTGTCATCTGCAGCGCCTCGTCGCCGGCGATGAGTCCGAGCTTCACGAGCTGATCGACGAGCTGCAGCATCTCGATGTCGAAGTCGCTGAAGATGCGATCGTCGGGACCAGGGTCGGGAAATCCGAGCGCGCGCCAGAAGCGAACCGCTTCGGTGCCGAGCCCGGTGCGTTCCACCACTTCGGTCTGCGTGTACTTCGGGTCCTGGTCGGCGAGGATCATCCGGTCGATCGCCATCAGGCCGAGCGTGCCGTCGGCCTCGGCCCGGTCCACGTCGCCGGTCGCCACGCCGAGCGCGATCACGAGATCGCGCAACGTCTGGAAGCTCGTGCTCACCCGGCGGCCTCGCGTCGCGTGTCGGCGAGGACGGGCGCGAGCAGCGCCTCCCCCCGCCGCTCGTCGCTGCTCCACGCGGCGTCGAGCCCCGGCGCCGTGAGATGTACCGCGTCGACGTCCGGGTGCGGGTCGAGCTCCCACAGCAGAGCCGGTCGTTCCTCGTGCCAACGCACCGCGAACGACATCGTGCCGAAGTGCGTGGGCGCGTCGTGCACCTCGATGCCGCGCCCGAGCCAGTCGTTCGGGAGGAGCGAGCAGAGCGCCAGCGCGGCAGGGCTCGCGCTCACCTCACGCACGAGCAGATTCCGCACGAGCGAGAGGAAGTCGGCGGCTGCCCAGCCGTGATGTCCGTCGCCCATGCAGCCGCCGGGCAGGCGGGGGTGGATCGCCTCGGGCCACGTCCATGTCGGGGTGGCGGCGTCGAGCATCCACGCGAGCCGCGTGAGCGCCCGACGATCGCCAGCGGCCAGCTCGACC
>DASZHU010000096.1:0-3582 GCA_035937605.1 Acidimicrobiales bacterium
GGTCGCCATTCTGGTCGCTCCGAAGCATTCCGAGTTGCGGCGGTCTACTGTCCCGCCCGAATCCCCAGCTACGGAGGAACACTGCATGTCCAAAACGAGAGGGCGGCATCTGCGAATCGCAGCGCTGCTCATCGGTATCACCCTCATCGCCGCCGCGTGCGGCAGCGACAAGAAGACCGCCGCACCGGCTGCGGGTTCATCGGGCACCGCCAGCGGGTCCAGCGCCGCATCGGCACCGAAGGGCACACCGGGCGCGCTCGCCGGCATGAAGGGAACGACGCCGCTCGTCGACCTGCCTGCTGACTTCAAGGCGGCGCTCGACGCGCAGGGTCTCGACCTCAAGGGTGTCTACAACTATGGCGCCGAGTCGTACGACGCAGTCGTTGTCATCGCCCTGGCGGTCGACGTCGCCAACACCGATGGCATCGACTACGCCAACAAGATCAACGGCGTGACCCGCGGTACCACCAAGTGCACGTCGTTCAAGGATTGCGACGCGTTGATAAAGGCCGGCACCAAGGACATCCACTACTTCGGCAAGTCCGGTCCGCTCGAGTTCTCCGGCAACGGCGAGCCGACCCTGGCGAGCTACGGCATCCAGCAGTTCGGCGCCAACGACAAGATCGACGACTCGAAGACCACCTTCAAGACCGCCAAGGCGCCGGCGTCGGCTGACGTTCCGCAGGTGCCCGTCGAGGGCACTCGCGCCGGCGACGGCGTGTTGAAGATCGGCACGCTGCTACCCGAGACCGGCAGCCTTGCGTTCCTCGGCCCACCGGAGCGCGCCGGCGTGCGTCTCGCGATCAAGGACATCAACGCCGCCGGTGGCGTGCTCGGCAAGCCCGTGCAGGTCACCGAAGGCGACTCGGGCGACACGTCGACCGACATCGCGTCGAAGACCGTCGACCGCGAGCTCGGTGAAGGTGTCGACGCCATCGTCGGCGCGGCGTCCTCGGGCGTGACGTTGACCGTCATCGACAAGATCGTGAATGCCGGCGTCGTGATGTTCTCGCCTGCGAACACGTCGAAGAAGCTGTCGACCTACCCGGACAAGGGCTTGTACTTCCGTGACGCCCCGTCGGACATCCTGCAAGGCCAGGTGCTCGGCGACCTCATCGCGAGCGACGGCGTGAACAACCTCGCCATCATCGACCGCAACGATGCCTACGGCACGGGCCTCACCGAAGACCTGACGAAGTCCTTCACCGGTTCCGGCGGCAAGGTCGTCGCGACCGTCACCTACGACCAGAATGCCCAGACCTTCGACTCGGAGGTCTCGCAGCTGAAGGACGCAGGCGCCGACGGGATCGCGGTGATCGGATTCGCGGAGTCGGCGCGGATCCTGGCGCTCATGGTGCAGAAGGGCATCGGCCCCGCCAACGTCAAGGTGTACGGCGTCGACGGCAACATGGGCAACACACTCGGTACCGACTTCGAAGCCGGCACGATCTCGGGCTGACGTCGATACCAGCGCAGTGACTCGGGGGGCCGGCTCTTCGGAGCCGGCCCCTCAGCGCGCCTTGGCCAGCGTGCCGAGGTACAGCTCGACAACCTTGGGATCGTCGAGTAGCTCTTGGCCCGAGCCGGTGTACAGGTTCTTGCCTTGGTCGAGCACGAAGCCACGATGGCAGATCTGCAGGCAGCGCCGCGCGTTCTGCTCGACCATCACGATCGACACGCCCGCCTCGTTGATCTGGCGGCAGCGGATGAACACCTCGTCCTGGTACGCGGGCGAGAGTCCCGCCGACGGCTCGTCGAGCAGCAGCACCGACGGCTCCATCATCAACGCCCGGCCCATCGCGACCATCTGGCGCTCGCCGCCGGAGAGCGACCCGGCGCGCTGCCCGCGTCGCTGACCGAGCAACGGGAACAGCTCGCAGACGAAGTCGAACCGCTCGGCGAATCGGCGCGGGTCCTGGTACAGCCCCATCTCGAGGTTCTCTTGCACCGTGAGACGGGCGAACACGTTGTTGTTCTGTGGCACGTAGCCGAGGCCGCGGGAGACGAGCGCGTGCGCGCGCTTGGCGGTGATGTCCTCGCCGCGCAACACGACCGAACCGGATCGGATCGGAATGAGGCCGAACAGCGACTTCAGGAACGTGGACTTGCCCGCGCCGTTCGGACCGATGATGCCGACGAGCTCACCCTCGAACAGCGTGAGGTTGCAGCCGTTGAGGATGTTGACCTCGGGCACGTAGCCGGCGACCACCTCGGTCGCAACCAGGAGTGGGCCCTCCCACGGCGCGGTGGCCACGAGCTCGACCGCCGGCGAGTCGTCACCCGTCGACATCGGTGCGCGCCTCCTCCTGTTCGGCGATCACTGCGGCCGCCTCCTCGAGTTGTTGCGCCTCTTCCTCTGCGGTGGTGGGCATGTCGTGGTGCCGGCCGAGGTAGGCGTCGATCACCTCTGAGTTCGTGCCGATGGCGTCGGGTGGGCCTTCCGCGATGACCCGGCCTTCGGCGAGGACCACGACCCAGTCGCTGATGTCGTAGACGACGTCCATGTCGTGCTCGACGAAGATGACACTCATCCCTTCGGTGCGCAGGTCCTTGATGTGCGCGAGCAGAGACTCGGTGAGCACGGGGTTCACGCCCGCCATCGGCTCGTCGAGCATCACGAGCTCCGGTTGGACCATGAGCGAGCGAGCCATCTCGAGGAGCTTGCGCTGGCCGCCCGAGAGCGAACCCGCGAACTCGTCGCGCATGTGATCCAGCTTGAACCGCTGCAACAAGGCCTCGGCGCGCTCCTCGATCTCTCGCTCCTGCGCTCGCCACATCGGGCGCACGAGGCTGCCGAGGAATCGCTCGCCGCGCTGGCCGGTCGCCGCCAGCTTCATGTTCTCGAGCACCGACAGCAGCGCCAGCGACTTGGTCAGCTGGAACGTGCGCACCATGCCGAGGCGCGCCACCTTGTACGCGGGCATACCGGCGAGATCGCGATCACGGAACCGCCAACGACCGTGGTCCGGCCGGTCGAAGCCGGTGAGCAGGTTGAAGAGTGTTGTCTTGCCCGCGCCGTTCGGGCCGATGAGGGCGGTCACCGCGCCGCGCTGGAACTCGAGGTGCTCGACGTCCACGGCCACGAGGCCACCGAACGTGCGACGCACACCGTCGACGACGAGGATCGGGTCGGGCTTGGGTGCTCCCGGCTCGCGCGCGACACCGTCGGCCCACGAGGGCGCGCCCGTCTCAGCGGTCACGGATGGCCACCTCGCGCTTGTCACCGAAGATCCCGTGCGGTCGGAAGACCATCAGCACCACGAGCGTCGTTCCCACGAGGATGAAGCGGATCACGCCGATCTTCGTGCTGTCGATCAACCACGACGGGAGCCCGTACGTGGCGTCGGCCTGACGGAGGAAGTTGTCGGTGAACTGCAGTACGCCCTCGAAGATGATCGCACCGACCACCGGGCTGAACACCCGCGCGGGGCCGCCGAGGATCAACGCGACATACGCAGTGAACGTGAAGAGCGTGCCGTAGTTGTTCGGCACGACGGATTGGTTCGCCGTCGCGAACACCATTCCCGCGAACGCTCCGAACACGCCGCCGAGCATGAGGCTCTGCATCTTGTACCAGTAGAC
>DASZHU010000097.1:0-2601 GCA_035937605.1 Acidimicrobiales bacterium
GCAGCGCGTCGCTGCCGTTCTTCGCCTGCCGAACACTGAAACCGAGATCGCCGAGGGTGAACGCCAACATGCCCCGGAGATCCGGGCTGTCATCGACGATGAGCACCTCGCGCATGCCAGTTCATCGACCAGCACGCGGCGAACGTTAAGGATTTGTGAGGGTTCGGGTCCTACCCGCCCGCAACGGCAGGAACGATCGACACCGTCTCGCCGTCGGGAACCTTGGTGTCGAGGCCCTCGAGGAAGCGGACGTCGTCGTCGGCCAAGAACACGTTCACGAAGCGGCGGAGCTTGCCGTCGTCGTCGAGCAGACGTTCGGTGAAGCCGGGATGGGCGCCCTCGAGCGAGTTGATGACCTCACCCACCGTCGCGCCGTCGACCTCGACTTCCGACTTGCCGCCGGTGAGCGTGCGCAGCGTCGTGGGAACCCTGACTTTCACGGCCATCGGACGAGGATAACGCCCGCCCTGGGCTGGCCATTCCGGTGTGACGCACCGCTAGCCTGCCTGCGTGCGCTCGGCCGCCGCCATCCTGCGGACGTTCCACCACGCCCAATACGACGCCCGAGCGCTCTGCGACGCCAAGGCCGGTCGAACGGTGTCGGTGTGCCTGCCGGCGCGCAACGAAGAGGCAACGGTCGGCACGATCGTGGGTCGCATCCGCGAGGCGCTGGTGGACGGGGCCGCCTTGGTGGACGAGATCCTCGTCGTCGACGACCACTCCGACGACCACACCCCGGTGGTGGCCGCATCGGCCGGTGCGCGGGTCATCGCCGCGGCAAATGTCCTGCCCGAGCTGGGCAATGGGTACGGCAAGGGCGCCGCGCTCTGGCGTTCGCTCTACGAGAGCGACGGCGACATCGTGGTGTGGTGCGACGCCGACCTCGTGGACTTCGAGCCGCACTTCGTGCTCGGCCTGGTCGGCCCGCTGCTGATGCATCCCGAGATCGACTTCGTGAAGGGTTTCTACGACCGTCCCTCGAGCGATCCCGCCGACCGGGGCGGGCGCGTCACCGAGCTCGTCGCCCGGCCGCTGCTCGCGCTGCTGTTCCCGCACCTCACGTCGATCGTGCAGCCGCTCGGCGGCGAGTACGCGGGACGGCGCGAGCTGCTCGAGCAGCTGCCGTTCGTCGAGGGCTACGGGGTCGACATCGCGCTTCTCATCGACATCGCGGCCGAGTTCGGCACCGACGTCATCGCGCAAGCCGACCTCGGAACGCGCCGGCATCGCAACCGTCCGCTCGACGAGCTCTCGCCGCAAGCCACGGCGATCATCCAGACGACGTTGCAGCGTGCGGGACGAGTCGTGCCTCCCCGCGCCACCCTCGTGCGGCCCGGACTCGACCCCGTCGAGCTCACAGCTTCCGAGTTGCCCCCACTTGTGGCAATTCCTACGTATTCACAAGTTGCGCGAGGCGCTTGAACTTCGCCGAATGCTCAAGCGCGTCATGGTCCGTTCCGATTAGTCAGGTACATGGAACGGTCACCCCGACTCGCCGAGCTCGTCGTGCACCTCACCGGGTGCTCGCCTGAAGCCGCCGTCGCCGCGGTCGCCGATTCCGGCGCGTGCGACGGCGACGACGACGCGCTGCGCGTGGTGGCGCGGGCGATCTGCTCCCTTCGCAGGATCGACCTCACCGACACCGTCGATCTGCGGACTTCTTCACGGGTTGCGACGAACCAGCACCTGTAAGGGCTAGCTTCGACTCGTGGCCGCGCCCGAGCGCCCGTCGACCCCCCTGTGGTGGTACGCGATCGTGGCGCTGGCTGCGCTGTCGGCAGTGCTGTGGGTCTTGCGGGTGATCATCGGCTTCGTGCTCGGCCTCGTGCAGATCGCGATCGTGGTCATCCTCGTGGTGGCCGCCGTCAGCTGGGCGATCGGCCAGAAAGCCGACCGCTGACGATCTCCTCGATGCAGGCGAGCGGGTCCTGCATCGCTCGCTCCTCACCGAACTGCTGCACCAGCGACACGGAGTCCACCGCCGCTCCGACGTCGTCGTAGACCTCACCGGCGATCACGAGCACCGGGATCTTCAGCGCCGACGCGCGATCGATCACGCCGCCGACCACCTTTCCGTCGAAGGACTGCTCGTCGAGGAACCCCTCCCCGGTCACGACCAGGTCCGCGCCGTCGAGTGCGTCGTCGAAGCCCACCTCGTCGGCAACCAACTCGAATCCCTCGACCAGATGCGCGCCGGCCGCGGCGAGACCCCCCGCGAGCCCACCCGCGGCGCCGGCGCCGGGAAGTGACTCCACGTCGACGCCGTGCTCCTCCCGATAGACCTGTGCGAGCCGCTCCAACCGGCGACGCAGGAGCTCCACCTGCGCGGGAGTCGCTCCCTTCTGCGGCGCGAACAGGTCGGCGGCATCGACGAACCGCGTACGCACGTCGCACGCCACCTCGAGTTCGACCCCGCGCACGCGCGGCAACGGGAACAGCGCGCGTAGCGCGCCGAGCCCGCCATCGGTCGTCGCGGAGCCGCCTACTCCGACGAGGATGCGTCTCGCCCCCGCGTCGATCGCGGCGGCGATGAGCTCGCCCGTGCCGTATGTCGACGCGGCGATCGGATCGTTGCCCTCCGGACCGCCGACGAGCTCGAGT
>DASZHU010000098.1:0-4969 GCA_035937605.1 Acidimicrobiales bacterium
GCGGCGGCGATCACCACGCCGGCGAAGATCAACAGCCCGATCGCTCGAGTCGCGACCAGAAACCGACCTAGCAGCTCGCGTCGAGGTGACGGTTTCGGGCGCGGCGGTGACAGCAGCACGACGCGCAGGACGATGAACAGGATCACGATCGTGAACCCGACGCAGTACGCGAGGAGCCAGCGCGGCAGCGGCAGGCCGTTGGTGCCGCCGAAGCCGTGAGCGAGTACGGAGATCACGAGGCCTGGCATCGTAAGGGCGAGCGCTGGGAACACGGGCGCAGCCTCGGGTGTTCAGTTGCGGGACGCCCCACCCGGGATGCGAGGATCAGGCAGATGCGCGAGAAGGTCGAGCAGACGATCGAGGCGATACGTCCGGCCATCCAGGCCGACGGGGGCGACATCCGTCTGCACGAGGTGAACGAGCAGACCGGTGTCGTCACGGTCGAGCTCGTGGGCGCGTGTGTGAGCTGTCCCGCGTCGACCGTCACGCTGAAGGCGGGCATCGAGCGCATCCTCAAGGATCGTGTCGAGGGCGTGACCGAAGTCATCAACCAGGGTGACGAGCAGTTCGAGGGCACCCCGCTGTCGCTGTAGGGCGGTAGCTTCGCTGGCCTCTGGCCCACTCCGACCGCCGCCCGATTCCCGAGCTCCTCGACGATGCGCGTGGTGGATCGCGGGCCGCGTTGGCGCAACTGCTCTCCCTGGTCGAGCGCGGCGGTGAGGAGGCGCGTGACGTCGGGCGGCTCACTCATCCGATCGGCGGGACGACGTACACGGTCGGGCTGACCGGTGCGCCGGGTGCAGGCAAGTCGACCCTCACCGCAGGGATCGTGCGCGAGTTGCGCGCGAGCGGCGACGAGGTAGCGGTGCTCGCGGTCGATCCCACATCGCCGTTCACCGGTGGCGCGATCCTCGGTGACCGCGTGCGGATGCAGGACCACGCGCTCGACTCCGGCGTGTTCATCCGTTCGATGGCGACGCGAGGGCACCTCGGCGGACTCGCGCTGGCGACACCGGAGGCGATCAGGGTGCTCGATGCCGTCGGCTTCCGTTGGGTGCTCGTCGAGACCGTCGGCGTGGGTCAGGTCGAGGTTGAGGTCGCCGGTGCCGCGGACACGACGTTGGTGGTGGTGAATCCCGGCTGGGGCGACGCGGTGCAGGCGGCCAAGGCCGGTCTGCTCGAGATCGCCGACGTGTTCGTGGTGAACAAGGCCGACCGTCCCGGTGTCGAGGACGCCACGCGAGACCTCGAGCACATGCTCGACCTCGCAACGTTGCCGAGCGACGCGTGGCGGCCGCCGATCCTCGCGACGATCGCATCGACGGGAAGCGGCATCGACGACGTGATCGCGTCGATCTCGGGCCATCGCGAGTGGCTCGGCCGAGGAGGGCGACTCGAGGCCAAGCGTGCGGCGCGGCTCTGCGACGAACTCGTCGCGATCCTCAGCGAGCGGGTGGTCGAACGAGTGCGGGGGCTGCGATCGGGTGAGGACTTCGCGCGGCTGCAAGCCGCGGTGGCCACGCGCGAGGTCGACCCGTGGACCGCAGCAGACGAGCTGCTCGCCCGTCTCGAATAGCGTGCGACGATGCCGTCTCTCCTCGTGCACCTCGAGCGCCGATCCGACGACGTCGCCGTCATCACCCTCGACAATCCGAAGGTCAACGCGCTGTCGATGGAGGTGCTTCGCCAGCTCGAGTCCGCTGCCGTCGCGCTGACCGACGACCCCGCGGGCGCGGTGGTCATTACGGGCGGTGATCGCTTGTTCGCGGCCGGAGCGGACATCTCGGAGTTCGGTGGTCCCGACGAAGCCGAGCGCATCGGCGACCTCTTCCTGCGCGCGCTGGGAGCGGTCGCCGACCTCCCGCGGGCGACCGTCGCCGCAGTGAACGGCGTCGCGCTCGGCGGGGGCTGTGAGCTCGCGCTCGCGTGCGACTTCCGGATCGCGTCGACGCGTGCGAAGTTCGGTCAGCCCGAGATCCTGCTCGGCATCATCCCGGGCGGCGGCGGCACGCAACGGCTCCCGCGGCTCATCGGCCCGGCCCGCGCGAAGGAGATGATCTTCAGCGGCCGCACTGTCGATGCGGACGAGGCGCTGCGCATCGGCCTCGTCGACGAGGTGGTCGAGCCCGACGCGTTGTTCGATCGAGCCGTCGAGCGTGCCGCGGCCCTCGCCACGGGAGCCGTCGCCGCGCAAGGACTCGCCAAGCGGGCGATCGACCGCGGGCTCGACATCACGTTGGGCGGCGGACTCGACCTCGAGCAGCAGCTGTTCGTCGAGGTGTTCGGAACCGATGACGCGCAGGCGGGGGTGTCCTCCTTCCTCGACCACGGCCCGGGCAAAGCCACCTTCCGAGGTCGCTGAACCCTCCCCGGCAACGCCGCGAGCGGCTCAGGTGAACCTGGAGATGATGTCGTCGGCGAAGCGATGCACGCCGTCGATCTTCTCCTGGAGCACGTCCGTCATCCCCGAGTAGAAGACCCACGGCATCGTGAGGAGGTGCGTGACCCCGGCAGCCTCGAGCCGGCGATATCCGTCGTAGTCGAACGCATCGATGCAAGAGCCGATCATCGCGAAATCGGTTCCTGACCGACCGAGGGCGGTGCGCTCCTCGTCGAGCCGCTTCCGGATGTCCGTGAACTCCGCAATCGTGTGCATGTCGCTGACCCAACCGTCGTTGCGCGCCGCCCGTCGGAACGCGGGGTTGCTGATGCCCCCCACATAGATAGGAACCTGGCGCGTCGGGGTCGGGGTCATCTCGATCTTGTCGAAGTCGTAGAAGTCACCGTGGTGGTCGACCCACCCACCGCTCCACAGTGTGCGCAGCACGTCGATCATCTCGTCGGCGCGCTTGCCGCGACCCGCGAAGGGCTGTTCGAGTGCGTCGAACTCCTCTTCCATCCAGCCCATGCCGACGCCGAGCGCGACGCGGTTGTTCGAGAGCACCGCCGCGGTGCCGACCGACTTCGCCACGTTGAACGGGTTGCGCATCGGCAGGACGTACACGTTGGTGAAGAAGTTGAGCCGCTCGGTCACGGCGGCCATTGCGCCGATCGACACCCAGCAGTCCGGCCACGGCGTGAACGGCTCCCACCGGCGGCCGCCGTCGGCGGTATACGGATACACCGACGTGATCGTCTCGGGGTTCACCACGTGGTCGGAGCACGCGACCGCGTCCCATCCGCTCTCGTCGGCCGCCCTGGCCAACGGCACGTAGTGGTCGAGCGGGCCGAACGACAGCGCGAAGCAGAACTTCACGACAGCGTGGCTCCGTCGACGCGGACGTCCTCGCCATTGACGTGGGCCGCGTCGTCGGAAGCGAGGAATGCGATCGCGGCGGCCACAGTTTCAGGACCTCGCGGCTTGTCGAGGGCCATCAGCCGGCGCACGAGATCCATGTTGACTCCTTCAGGGAACTCGAAGTCCTTCGTGATCGGGGTCTTGATCGACCCGGGGCACACTGCGTTGCAGCGCAGACCCTGTTGCGCGTACTCGACCGCGATCGTGCGGGTCAGCGCGAGCACGCCGCCTTTCGATGCCGAATACGCCGCGGCCCACGGATGACCGGACAGCGCGGCGGTGGACGACACGTTCACGATGTTGCCGCCGGACTTCAGCAGCTCGGGGATGGCGGCGCGGCAGCACAGGAACGTTCCCGTGAGGTTCACGGCGAGTACCTGGTCCCACACCTCGAGCGAGTGCTCGTGTGTGTTGGCGGTGCGCAGGATCCCGGCGACGTTTGCGAGCACGTCGAGGCGACCGTGGCGCTCGATCGTCTGCGCGACGAGCGACGGCGCGAACGTCGGATCGCTCACGTCGCCGACGATGCCGCCGACCCCGAGCTCGTCCTTCGCGACGTCGACGGGTACGACCGTGGCGCCCTCGTCGGCGAGCCGTTCTGCCGTCGCCCTACCGATGCCCGACGCCGCGCCGGTCACGATTGCCACCCGTCCCTCGAAGCGCATGGCGGTCAGAGTAGAACGTGTTCTCGTGAGCTTCGAGCCTCCGGGCGGGACGCCGTCACCACCGCCGCCCTGGCAGGCGCCCCCGCCCCCGCCGCCGACGGCCGCCGTGCCGTATCCAGCGAGTGCGTACCCGGGCGGCGGGTACGCGTACGGCGCCGCGCGGGCGACACGACCCGTGAAGAGCCTCGCCACCGCGCTCACGATCCTCCTCGTGGTGTCGGCGGTCGCCGCGCTTCTCGCCGTGTTCGCGTTCTTTCACCGCGCCACGGTGGTCAACGACCTGTCGAACGTCTCGTTCCAAGACGTGAAGGACGCCGACAACCAGGTGAGCACGGCGGTGGCACTGTTCGGATTGATGCTCATCGCGACGGGCGTCGTGTGGATCGTGTGGCAGTTCCGCTACGCGAAGAACGCCGAGACGCTCCGCGGGCGCACGGGGCTCCCGGCGGCGTGGTCGATCTACGGATGGTTCGTGCCGTTCGCCAATTACGTGGTGCCGGAGCTCCAGCTGATGCAGGCGGCGAAGGCTTCCGACCCCGATCTCGCGGCCGGGCAACCGGTTGCGTCGGGCCGTGCGGTCGCGACGATCCCCGTGTGGTGGGTGCTGTTCGACGTCGCCTGGTTCCTGTTCGGTATCGGCCGCGCGACCCGGCCGGCCAACGGCGACCTCCAGACCTCGTTCGATCTCGACAAGTTCGTGCGCGCCGACCGCATCAGCGGTGCGTCGGCGCTGCTGTTCGTCGTCGCGGCCATCTTCGCGATCTTCGTGGTCCGCGCGTGCAGCGAACGTCAGGGTCGCGCCATGGAGCGTGCCGCGGCCTCTCCGTATCCGCCGCCGCCCGCGTATCCGCCGCCGCCCGCGTATCCGGCGCCGCCCGCGTATCCGGCGCCGCCCGCGTATCCGCCGCCGCCCGCGTATCCGCCGCCGCCCGCGTATCCGCCGCCGCCCGCGTATCCGCCGCCGCCCGCGTATCCGCCGCCGCCCGCGTATCCGCCGCCGCCCGCG
>DASZHU010000099.1:0-6434 GCA_035937605.1 Acidimicrobiales bacterium
CGCGTTCAAGCTCGTCACGGTCCTCGGGCTGCTGACCCTGCCACTGGCGGCCTACGTGTTCGGGCGCATGGCCGATCTCTCGTTCCCGACACCCGCCCTGTTCGCAGTGGCGACGCTGCCGTTCCTGTTCAACCGAGAGCCGATCACGAACGGCACAGGCAACATCATCGGCGGCAACATCACCTCGACGCTGGCCGGCGAGTTCAGCTTCTCGCTCAGCCTCACCTTCGGCGTGCTCTTCCTCGCCACCCTGGTCGGCGGGTTCCGAACGGGGCGCCATCGGTGGCTCGCCGCCGTGCTGCTCGCGCTCACCGCGCTCTGTCACGTGATCGTCGCGATCTTCGTGATCATCGCGGCCGCGGCAGCCCTCGTGGTGTGGCCGGGATGGGCGCGGGCGAAGTGGCTGACGGCCGCGCTCCCGGTGGGCGGGCTGCTCAGCGCGTTCTGGACCTTCCCGTTCGTGTCGCAGTCCGCGTACGTGAACGACATGGGGTGGGAGAAGCTGCCGAGCGGAACGGGCGCGCACAGCTGGCGCTACCTGCTCGGCAAGTTCTTCACCGAGGGCAGCTTCCGAGACGACATCCTGCGCAACTACCTCGCGCCGAAGAGCCTTCAGTGGATCATCGCTCTCGCGATCGTCGGCGTGGTGGTCTCGATCGTGCTGCGCATCCGTGTCGGGCTGTGGCTCGCGCTCCTCACGATCTTGATGGCGATCGCGTTCGTGACCGCGCCCGAATCCCGCCTCTGGAACGCGCGGCTCCTGCCCTTCTACTACCTGTTGCTCTGCCTGCTCGCGGCGGTCGGTGTGGCCGAGCTCGGTCGCGCGGTCGCGCTGCTCGCGGCGAGCGACCCCGACCAGCCGCTGTTGTCGGTCAACGTCGCCACCGCCGCGCTCGCGCTGGTGGCCGCGGTGATCATCGTCGGCCTTCCCGTGAAGGCGCTGCCCGGCGAGATCAGCGACGCCGACGGGTTCCACTGGAACCTTCACGTGCCGGGCCTCGACACACCGTCGTTCACCATCAGCACGGCGGCCCCTGCCAACCCGGCACCCGACTGGGCGCGCTGGAACTACACCGGCTATGAGCAGAAGCCGGCCTACCCGGAGTACTACGACCTCGTCGCCACGATGCAGCGAGTCGGAAACGAACGGGGCTGTGGTCGTGCGATGTGGGAGTACGACGACCCGAGGCTCGAGCGCTACGGCACGCCCATGGCGCCGATGCTGCTGTCGATGTTCACCGATGGCTGCATCGGGTCGATGGAGGGCCTGTACTTCGAGTCGTCGACGACGACGCCGTTCCACTTCATCAACCAGGACGAGCTCTCGGCGAAGTGCTCGTGCGCGCAGCGCAACCTGCCGTACAAGGGATTCGACATCGCGCTGGGCGTGAAGCACCTCCAGCTGCTCGGCGTGCGTTACTACCTGGCGTCGACACCCCAGGCCATCACCGCGGCGAGCGCGCTCCCCGAGCTGCACGAGATCGCCTCGAGCGGCCCGTGGCACGTGTACGAGATCGCCGACAGCGCGCTGGTGGTGCCGCTCACGAACGAGCCGGCGGTCGTGACGAACCACAACTCGGGCCTCGAGTGGACCTACGGCACGAGCGACCCGCACACCGCACCTCGTGACAGCAAGAACGTGACCATCACCGCGAACGGTCCCGCGATGACGTGGTACCTCGATCCGTCGCGCTGGAACGTGTTCCTCGCGGCGGACGGACCGAAGTCGTGGGCGCGCGTGCGCGACGGTGAGCAACCTCCGGTTCGACCTGAGGCGGCCACGGCGGTGAGCTCGATCACCACGAGCAACTCGTCGATCGATTTCGACGTGGATCACACCGGCACGCCGATCCTCGTGAAGACGTCGTACTTCCCGAACTGGTCGGCCGACGGGGCCGAGGGCCCATACCGAGTCGCGCCGAACCTGATGGTCGTCATCCCCACGGCGAACCACGTTCATCTGCACTACGGCAACACGAAGGTCGAGTACGAAGCCGACTTCCTCACGCTGCTCGGCATCGTGCTCGTCGTCGTGCTCGCTCGGCGGCCGATCCTGTACATGCCGGCGCCCGACACGGACAACCCGCTGCTCGATCGCCTCTTCGCTCCCGATCCTGACGACGAGAGCTGGGACGACGAGCCGGTGGACGAGGCGCCGACCGATCTGCCTCCCGCAGACGAGGAGGAGTCGTCGTCCGGCTGAGCGTCGTCGTCCCGGCATTCGAAGAGAGCGACCGGATCGCATCGGCCATCGCCGAGATTCGTGCCGCCCTCGCGGACTTGGAAGGCGGCGTGGAGGTGATCGTCGTGGACGACGGGTCGACCGATGGCACGGCCGAGGCAGCGCGCGCCGCGGGCGCCGACCGCGTGCTCGTCCACGCCGTGAACCGGGGGAAGGGCGCGGCCGTGCGCACCGGCGTGCTCGCGGCCAGCGGCGCCGCGGTGGCGTTCACCGATGCCGACCTCGCGTACGCGCCCGATCAGTTGCACGGCCTGCTCGAGCGCGTGGAGTCCGGCATCGACGTGGTCGTCGGAAGCCGCAAGCACGAGATGACGCGCACGCTGGTGCAGGCGCGCCGGCTGCGTGAGCTCGGGGGCCGCGTGATCAACTCACTCACGCAGGTCGTGCTGCTCGGGCGCTACCGGGACACGCAGTGTGGTCTCAAGGCGTTCACCGCCGACGCCGGCCAGCTCATCTTCGGCAGATCGAGGGTGGATCGCTTCGCGTTCGACGTCGAGGTGTTCGTGATCGCCGAGACGAACGCGCTCACCGTTGAGGAGGTGCCGGTCACGATCGTCAACTCGACGCGCTCGACCGTGCACGTCGTGCGCGAGACGGCGCGGCTGGTGCGCGATCTGTTCCGCATCCGTCGTTGGTCGCGCCACGGCGCGTACGGGTAGGTTCCCGCCGCAGATGGCTGATCTCGACGCAGTCTTCAAGGCCTACGACATCCGCGGCACGGTGCCAGACCAGCTCGACGCCACGCTGTGCCGCGCAATCGGTTCGGCATTCGCCCGGTTCGCAGGCGCGCCGCGGATACTCGTCGCGCGCGACATGCGCCCGTCCGGCGTCGAGCTGTCGGCTGCGTTCGCAGAGGGCGCGTGCTCGCAGGGCGTCGACGTCGTCGATCTCGGCATGGCCTCGACCGATCTCATCTACTACGCCGCGGGCAGGCTCGACGCGCCGGGCGCCATGTTCACTGCGTCGCACAACCCGGCGCAGTACAACGGGATCAAGCTGTGCCTCGCCGGCGCGAAGCCGGTCGGGGAGGACACCGGCCTGGCGGAGATCAAGGCCATGACCTCGGAAGGACTCCAGCCTGCAGGCCGCGAAGGCACGCTCACCCAGCAGAACCTGCTCGACGACTTCGCGGACCACGTGCGATCTTTCATCGACGAGTCCGTGCTCACGCCATTGAAGGTGATCGCCGACACGGCCAATGGCATGGGTGGTCTCGTCGTGCCGATCGTGTTCGCGCCGCTGCCGTTCGACCTCGAGGTGATGTACGGCGAGCTCGACGGCACCTTCCCCAACCATCCCGCCGACCCGATCCAACTGGAGAACCTGCGCGACCTGGTCGCGCGCGTCAAGGCGCTCGGCGCAGATGTCGGGCTCGCGTTCGACGGCGACGCCGATCGCGTTTTCCTCGTCGACGATGAGGGCGTGCCGGTGTCCGGTTCGACGACGACGGCGATCGTCGCGAAGGCGGTGCTCGAGAAGCAGCCAGGGTCGACGATCCTCTACAACTGCATCTGCTCGAAGACTGTCCCGGAGGTGATCCGCGAGAACGGCGGCACGCCGGTGCGCACCCGTGTCGGGCACAGCTTCATCAAGGCGGTCATGGCGGAGACGGGGGCGGCGTTCGGCGGCGAGCACTCGGCGCACTACTACTTCCGCGACAACTACCGCGCCGACTCCGGGTCGATCGCCGCGCTCGTCGTGCTCGAGCAGCTCTGCGCGACCGGGCTCGCGTTGTCGGAGCTGCGCACGCCGTTCGAGCGGTACGCGTCGTCCGGCGAGATCAACACCCGCGTCGACGAGCCGCACGCAGTGATCGAGCGGGTGGCCGCCGCGTACGCCACCGCGCAGCAGGACCGGCTCGACGGGTTGACCGTCGATCTGGGCGACTGGTGGTTCAACCTCCGCCCGTCGAACACCGAACCGCTCCTGCGACTGAACGTCGAAGCCCGCACCTCGGACGAGGTCGGGGCGCACGTGGCGGAGGTCCAAGCCGCCATGCGAAGCTGAGGCGATGGCGCTCGACCCCCAACTGCTCGACATCCTCGCCTGCCCCGAGGACAAGGGGCCGCTCCTCTACTTCGAGAGCGAAGACGCGCTCTACAACCCGCGGCTCAACAAGAAGTACGCGATCAAGGACGACATCCCGATCATGCTGATCGACGAGGCCGAGACGGTGGACGACACCGAGCACCAACGGCTCATCGCAAAGGCAGAGGCGGAAGGCATCAAGCCCACGTTCGATCCCTCCACGTGAACGCACCCGACGACGTCCTGGACACCACCGGGATGTGGGACGTCGTCACCGGCTTTCCGGAACAGGTCGAGCACGCCGCAGCGGTCAACCGGTCGTTCATCGGGCTCCCCGACAAGGACGAGATCGAGCACGTCGTGGTGCTCGGCATGGGCGGCAGCGGCATCGCCGGTGATCTGATGACGGCGGTGGCGGGACCGTTCATGCCGGTACCCGTCGTGGTGACGAAGGGTTACGAGCCGCCCGGCTTCGTCGGCCCGACGACGCTCTGCTTTGCGCTCTCGTTCTCGGGCGACACCGAGGAGACCCTCGAGGCCGCGCAGACCGCGGCGCTCGCCGGCGCGCGCATGGTCGTCGTGGCGAAGGGCGGACAGCTCGCACAACTCGCACAATCGTGGGACGCGACGTTGATCGGGCTGCCCGACGGCATCCCGTATCCGCGCGCCGCGCTCGGTGCGATGGCGATCCCGACCCTGCTCGTGCTCGAGGAGACGGGTTTGTTCCCGGGAGCGTCGGAGTGGATCGACCGAGCGGTGCTGCAGCTGCGCCGGCGACGCGATCAGCTGACGAAGCCAGGCAACGACGCGCAGGAGCTGGCGCGTCGCATTGGCCGCACGATGCCGCTCGTGTACGGCGGAGGAGGTCTCGGTGCCGCGGCTGCGCTGCGGTGGAAGAACGAGATGAACGAGAACCCGAAGGTGCCGTCGTTCACGCACACGGTGCCGGAGTTGATGCACAACGAGATCCAGGGCTGGGCCCAGCACGGCGACGTCACCCGGCAGGTCTTCACGCTCGTCCTGCTGCGCCACGACCACGAGCATCCGCAGGTGATGCGCCGCTTCGATCTCGTGCGCCAGTGGACCGAGGAGGTCGTGGCCGGGGTCGAGGAGGTGCACGCGGAAGGCGACGGCGCGCTCGCCCAGGTGCTCGACCTCATGTTCGTCGGCACCATCACGAGCATGCACATGGCCGCGCAGGAGGGCGTCGATCCCGGCCCGATCACCGTGCTCGAGGAGATCAAAGCCGCACTGGCGGAGTAGGGTTTGCGGCTGCTTGTGCTGTCATGAGCGGACCAGCTGGTCCCAGCCGAGCGCCTCACTCATTCCACGCGCATTCACGGAGGTAGCCGCTCATGGCTGACGATTTCAAGGTTGCCGATCTCTCGCTGGCCGCGTTCGGCCGCAAGGAGATCGAGCTCGCCGAGCACGAGATGCCCGGCCTCATGGCCCTGCGCGCCGAGTTCACCGACGCGCAGCCGCTCGCCGGCGCGCGCATCACCGGTTCGCTGCACATGACGATCCAGACCGCGGTGCTGATCGAGACGCTGGTCGCACTCGGCGCACAGGTGCGGTGGTGCAGCTGCAACATCTTCTCCACCCAGGACCACGCGGCCGCGGCAATCGCCGACGCCGGCATCCCTGTGTACGCGTGGAAGGGCGAGTCCCTCGAGGAGTACTGGTGGTGCACCGAGCAGGTGTTGCGCTGGCCGGACGGCGGTGGACCGAACCTCATCCTCGACGACGGTGGCGACGCCACGCTGCTCGTGCACAAGGGAACCGAGTACGAATCCGCGGGCGCGGTCCCGGCCGCGACCGACGACGACAGCGACGAATGGAAGGTCGTGCTGGGGCTGCTCTCACGCACGCTGTCAGACGAACCCAAGCTCTGGACCCAGATCGGTGAGGGGATAAAGGGCGTCTCCGAGGAGACGACCACCGGCGTGCATCGGCTGTACCAGATGATGGAAGCCGGAACGCTGCTGTTCCCCGCGATCAACGTGAACGACTCGGTGACGAAGTCGAAGTTCGACAACCTCTACGGCTGCCGGCACTCACTGATCGATGGCATCAAGCGCGCCACCGACGTGATGATCGGCGGCAAGGTTGCCGTCGTCATGGGT
This sequence comes from Acidimicrobiales bacterium, assembly GCA_035937605.1. Lineage (GTDB taxonomy): Bacteria > Actinomycetota > Acidimicrobiia > Acidimicrobiales > JACDCH01 > DASUCS01. Next base: position 6,394 of record DASZHU010000099.1, read on the forward strand.
TACGGCGACGTGGGCAAGGGCTGCGCGGCGTCGCTGCGCGG